>JASEHB010000393.1 GCA_030018745.1 Desulfatibacillaceae bacterium
CTCAAAGCCTTTGCTGAATGCCCGGATATCCATGTAAAAAACCTTCAAATCCATGTCCGGGTAGTGCTCTTTTAGCATGAGGGTGCTTTTAACCGTGTTCATGCAGCAGATGTTTGAGCACCAGTCTCCACCCTTACGGGCATTGCGGGACCCAACGCATTGCACAAAACCGACAGACCTGGGGGTTTTGCGGTCTGTCATGCGCACCACTTCGCCCTTTGTGGGGCCGCCTGCGTTGATGAGCCTTTCAAGCTCCATGCTTGTAAGCACATTTTCAAAGCGGGTGTAGCCGTATTCGTCCTGCTCTGTGGGGTCGTAAGGTGTAAGGCCCGTGGCCACAATGACAGCCCCCACCTTTTCGGTTATCTGCTGGTCGGACATATGAAAGTCTATGCACTTCTTGTCGCATACATCCACGCATTTTGAGCAGACCACCGGGTTATGGCCCAGGCATTCGTTGATGTTGACCACATAGGAAGAGGGCACGGCCTGGGGAAAGGGCGAGTAGATGGCCTTTCTGGAGGAAAGGCCCAGGTTGAACTCGTCAGGGCGCACCACTGGGCAGACCTTGGAGCATTCGCCGCAGGCAGTGCACTGGCCCTCTATAACATAGCGGGCCTTCTTTTTGATGCTGACCGAAAAGTCCCCCACATGGCCTGAAATGCGGGTGACTTCACTTAGCGTGTGGAGCTTTATCCGGGGATGCCGACCGGCATCCGTCATTTTAGGCCCCAGTATTCAAATGGAGCAGTCCATTGTGGGAAAGGTCTTGTCCAACTGGGCCATTATGCCGCCGATGGAAGGCCTTTTTTCCACAAGGACCACCTCAAAGCCGTTGTCAGCCAGGTCAAGAGACGCCTGAATTCCTGCAACCCCTCCGCCAAGAACCATGACCCGGCGGGTAACGGGCAGGCTCTGGGGATAAAGAGGCTCAAGCAAGGACACGCGGGCCACGGCCATTTTAACCAGATCCAGGGCTTTTTCAGTTGCCCCGGCAGGGTCGTCCCCGTGTACCCAGGAGCACTGTTCCCGCAGGTTTGCCATTTCCAGAAGATAGGGGTTAAGCCCCGCATCCTGGAGCATTCTGCGGAAGGTCGGCTCATGCAGGCGCGGCGAGCAGGAGGCCACCACAACCCGGTCAAGGCCCAGGCTTGTAATGTCCTCTTTTATCTCGTGCTGCCCAGGCTCGGAGCAGGCATAGCCCATCTCCTTTGCCAGAGCCACGCCCGGCAGCAGGGCCGCAGCATCTGCCACAGCTTTGCAGTCAACGGTCTTGCCGATGTTGTGCCCGCAGCGGCAGACATAGACCCCTATGCGGGGGGCCTTGTCCTGCGCAGCCTGGTCAACAAAACGATGTGCTTCCATAGAAAAACCTCATAAATGATACGCCAATATTGCCGGGATGGTTTTCATCCAGACCAGCCGAAGCTCCCCAGCCCTGCTATCACCCCTGACGGGTCCAGAAACCATTTGTTGGGTGAACCTTGCGCAT
Source organism: Desulfatibacillaceae bacterium (assembly GCA_030018745.1). Taxonomy (GTDB): domain Bacteria; phylum Desulfobacterota; class Desulfobacteria; order Desulfobacterales; family Desulfatibacillaceae; genus JAGVAW01. The sequence continues at coordinate 1,493 of JASEHB010000393.1, forward strand.
TGCGCAAGAACCACCCAACCTACCCTTTTACCCAACCCACCCTCCTGGCGGCTCCAGGGAAACGAGGGCAAGGCGCGCAAGCGAACAATGAGGGAGCATACTCAAAGTATGTGACCGAAATTGCGAGCGCAGCGCAACACAGCCCTCGTTTTCCTGGGGCCGCCAGGTTAGGTCCATTTGATGGAGTCGGCTAGTATACTTACCAGGTCAGCCGTCTCCATTGCTATTTCGTCACCCACAAAGGGGTCTTTGCCTGCACAGCGCAGGTGAATCTGGCATTTGGGGCAGGCTGTTACCAGGGTTTTTGCGCCGGTGGCCTTTGCCTGGCGCAGCCTTTTAACCTGGAGGGCCTTGCTGTAGGCATCGCATCCCATCCATGCGCAGTTGCCGCAACAGATGGCCCCGGCCCCGCGATCTGTCATTTCCTCAAAGTCTGCGCCCAGGCGTGCCAGCAGTTTTCTGGGGGTGGCGGCCCGGCCCAGGTGCCGGGAAAGGCGGCAGGAGTCCTGAAAGGTCAGCCTGCCTGTCGGCTTGGTAAAGCTCACCGCCCCCTTGTCAACCTCGCGCTCCACAAAATCGAGTATGTGGGTCACTTCAAAGTCTATCTCTATGCCGTTGGCCGGATAATCTTTTGAAAGTGTGCGCACTCCTTCCGGGCAGGCCAGCACCACCTCTTTTACGCCCATTTTATGGATGGCATCCACATTGAGGCGAGCAAGTTTGATGAAATTTTCCTTGTCGCCGCTCCAGAGCAGGTCGTGCCCGCAGCAGCGCTCCGCATCCAGAAGTGATGGGGAGATATCAAAGAAATTCAGGAGCCTTATGCTGTCTATGAGTATCTTTTTTGTGTCCAGGCCCGTCAGATGCGTGAAGAATATGTCAAAATAAGGAGCGCAGCCGCCAAAGAAAAGCACGGGGCTTGCCGGGTCTGTTGAAAGGCCTTCGGGCAGCCAGTCCCAATGGCGGATGGGCAGATCCGGGCAGGTCATTGTGCGGGAGAGCGAGCGGAAGAAGCCGCCATGAGCCTCATGGCCCAAAACGCCTTCCGGCAAAAGGGCGCTGCGCACATCCCTTATGAATTCGGGAAAATTCACTGCCGAGGGGCAGCGGTCGTAGCAAAGCCCGCAGGTGAGGCATGACCACACGCCGGAAGTGACAGCCGGGTCGGAGAGGTCTCCCAAGATGAGTGCGCTGGCAATGGCGCGCGGCGAAAAAGGCTTGCCTGCAAGGGTAAGCGAGCAGGCGGAAGTACACTTGCCGCAGTCCTGGCAAGCGTGGACATCATGTTTGGCCACAATGGCACGCAAAACATCTTCCGTGCTTTCGGGCTTTGGGGGCTTGGCCTGGGGAGAAACCGGGCTTTGGCCCATTTCCTCTATGGATGCGGTGAAATCCTTGAGAAATTCAAAAAGCTCATCCGGCCTGTCTCCGTGAAAGGTGGCCAAACGCAGGCGCTGGCTGCCAAGGCCCAGCAGGTCGAGGATTTTGCGGGTATCGGTTACATTGCGTTTGGCAATGTTTGCGCCCTCGCCGTAGCGGCAGGAGCCTTCCGGGCAGCCGATGAGGGCCACGCCGTCCGCACCCATTTCAAAGGGCTTGAAGAGCAGGGCCTTGCTAATTCTTCCGGAGCAGGGAATCCGCACCATCTTTATCTGGCTTGGCAGGTCCGCACCTGTGTCCAGAAGCGTCTGGAAGGCAGCATGGGGACTCCAGTTGCACAGGAAGAGCACGATGCGGGTGGGGCGAGTTGCAGTTGTCATAATTACAATATTCCTGAAACCGGCTTGCGGTTATCCATAAGAGGCCTATTGGCCCGATAATTCCGTTTTTCAGCCAAATTGCTTTATAGGGAACCTTGCACTTTGCGAAATAACCGCCCAACAGGCTTAAAGCCAA
>JASEHB010000394.1 GCA_030018745.1 Desulfatibacillaceae bacterium
CGCATTTTTTTTGCTGACGCAACTCCGGCAGGCTTAAATTGCATAAGCAGGGAAACCGCCTGCCTTTCAAACAGCTTATTGAGTCTTGCTGCCCCCAAAAAGCCCTCTCAAGGGCTTTTATCCGTGCAATCCCTTAAAATCCTTGTCGGCCCAGCTTGCAACCGCCTCATACACTTCGGGCCATAGTTCGTTTTCCAGGGCTTTTTGCTCGTCTGGCAAAAGGGTGCGCCAAAAGGAATCCCCGGAAATGGAGTCTTCGTCAACAGCCACAAGCACTTCGTGCGCGCACCAGGCAGGAGATTGGTATTCCGGGTGCAAAGGGCTTCTGTTGGTGGATCCCGGCTGCCAGCAAGGGTCTATGAACCGGTAAGTCCTTTTGTCTGAAAGAGTTGCCAGGCATTCAGGAACTGTGCCTGCATTGCCGAAAAGCACGGCCAGCCGTCTCATGCTGCGGGCAAGGGCCTGGGATGAAAGCTCAAGCGCCCTTATGCCTGGATCTGCTGCCATCATGGTAGCCTTCTCCATTTTGAATAGCAAGCTATCTATTTACAAACAAAAAAATTTTCCACCCCAACTCCAAGAGCAGTTGCAATAAGGGCAAGATTTTCGGCGCTGGGGGTTCTGCCACCCTTTTCCCACTGGTCCACCTGCTGCCGGTAACGACCCATGAGATCCGCAAGCTGGGCCTGGGTCAAACCTTTTTCCCTGCGGGCTGACGCTATTTTCCTGCATTCGAAACGCAACATTCCCCACCCTCCTTTTTTAAATTTGCCTGCCTGTATTTCGCCAAACGGCTGATTGAATCTGCCCATATATTGTGTATGAGAATTACCATGAAAATTTTTTGACGGTCAAGAAAAAAAATAGCTTGCAAGCTATATTTTTGTATGCTATGAAAATTTCCATCTGTATCAGGGTGTTTCGGGCTATTTGTCCACAGGATTGATAAACCCAAGCAAAAGGAGTCTGCCATGGCGCTCGATTATGCTGTTCTCAAAGAGGCCCTGGAGACCTTTGTCCGCCGCCAGCCGCGGGGGGCAGCCGCAGATCTTGCCAGGCGTGCGGCCGTGGATCCCACCATCATCAGCCGCATAATAAACGGCAAAACTTCGTCCCCTTCCCTGGAAACCTGGGTGGCCCTGCACACGGCAAGTCCGGAAAACATACCCCCTCCCGCCTTTGACGAGGAAACGGAAAAGCTCCGGTGCGGCCAAAAAGAGCCAAAGGACTTACACACTGCCACGGTGCCGGTTTTCGGGGCTGCCGGAGGGATGGCGGAATTCACGGATCTGGGCTATCCGGTGGGGGTATCCGATTCTTATGTAATGGTAGCGGGAATCACCGATCCCAACGCCTTTGCAGTACGCATTACAGGTGATTCCATGGAGCCTACCATAATGGAAAACGATGTGGTTGTGGTAAGCCCTGCCGCACCCCTGGAAATTGGCAGGCTCTGCTTTGCAACCTGGCCCCAGGACGGCGTGAAAACCGTGAAAAGGTACTTTGTATATGGAAAAACCGTGGTGCTGCGGCCCGACAACCCGTCCCATGCGGAGATTGCCCTGGACAAGAAGCGCGACAGCGGGGTGAGGGTTTACAGAATCAAAAAACTGATACGGGAGTTATAGGGCTTTGCCAAATGGCCGTGGGCTTTTTGTAGAACTTGACTCACACAACCACGAAACACCAATCACACAACAGCGGAGCAAATCGAAAAACAGCCTGTCTCCTCAACCACTTCCCCAAATCAAGGCTTTGGAGAAAAGTCCTCCTGTCAAGAAGCGGCAGCAAAGCTTGACTGTTGCATACAAAGTCCATGGCGGTAGCATTGAAGTGGCGGTTGTACAAACCCGTTATACTCTTGCTGGTAATGCGATTTTTTTCCCTAAAAAGGAGATTTTATCATGGGCATTACCCGGACCGGAAACGGACTTGTACACGAGATGGATACCCTGTTGAACAATGCGGCAAGGCCCAAGGATGCTTTTGGCCTTTTTCCGACCAGGCTTCCTTTGCAGAGCACCCTGCTGGGCGGCAAAATGCCGGGCATGAGATTTGGCAAGGCCGCGCCTGACCCGGCTTCCGGCAGCAGAGGCAAAACAGCCTGGGACAGCAAGATTCCCCGCCTGCTGGAAACCAGATACCATTACAATGCCAAAGGTCTGCTTACCCTAACCTGCCAAGGTTCGCGCTTTGTCCGTTACACCTACAATGATCAGGACCTTGTAACATCAATATCCGATGCCCTGGGCCGCACAACACGCTTTCTCTACAACTCCAAGGGGCAGCTTCGTGCTGTTGAAATGCCCGATGGCGGCAAAATCGCCTTTTCCTATGATGAGGCAGGCCATCTTTCCGCCATTTCCACCCCCTTGGGCGCCACCCACGGCCTGGATTTGGATGCCAGCGATCTGGATACGGCCTACAAGGCCCCTCTCTCCGGTGTTTATCGGCAAATCTACGATACAAAGGGCCGGGTTGTTAAAAAGGAGTTCCCTTCCGGAAAAACCATCTCTTACAGCTACAAGGACGATGCTCTGGTGCTGGTGAAGCTGCCGGAAGGAGAGGTGAAGCTCTCCTACGGCCCGGACGGGCTGACCCGTGTGTCCATGGGCCGGGAGGCCGTGACTTACAGGTACGAGCAAGGCCTGCTTGCCGGGGAATGGCGGCTGGGAACCCTGGAGCGGGAGCTTGCATACAAATACGGCAAAAATGGCCGGCTGGCCTCTTTTGCTTACAGCGGAGCAGTGCAGAGCTATGAATACGATGAAAAGGGCAGGCTTGTGCGCGCGGGAAGTTTTGTCATCAGCCAAGAGCCGGAAAGCGGCCTGGCCATATCTGTAAGCGACTCCAATGTGCATGTTTCCAGGCAATACAACCAATATGGCGAGCTAAATGCCCAAACATGGACTGTGGCCGGGCTGCCCGCGACCTGGTGGTCTGTGGAGCGGGATGCAGCCGGGCGGATTGTCCGCAAGGTTCAGGTGGCAGGCGGCCAGGCAACGGACTATGCTTATGGCTATGATGCAGGCGGACGGCTTTTGCAGGTAAAAAAAGACGGCGCAATAGTTGAAGAATACCGCTACAACGCTGACGGAGCAAGGGCTTTTGAGTTTAACCGGCTTGCCGGCATTTCCGGGCGAGCCTACAGTTACGATGGAGAAGGCCGACTCATTGCCGCTGGCAATATGCGCTTTGCCTACAACCCGGACGGCTTTTTGGCCCGCAAGACAGACAGGGCTGGTGTAACAAGCTATGCCTACGCCTCCCGTGGTGGCTTGTTGAGGGTGGACATTCCCGGCGGGACTGTGGTAGAGTATGTAAACGATCCTTTTGGGCGGCGGATAGCAAAGAAGGTAAACGGCAACATTGTGGAAAAATACCTGT
>JASEHB010000395.1 GCA_030018745.1 Desulfatibacillaceae bacterium
AACAGCGGCAACCCGCAGGAGCCGGGACTGGCAGACCAGCCCCTGCGGTAAACAGCAATTTGGTTACGGGAGGAAAAGGCAGCGTATTTTTTTTAAAAGGGGGAAAAAATGAGAGGTTTTTTGTTACGAACAACCGCAATTCTTCTGGCAGCGGTTTTTGCGGGCGCTTTTTTTTGCGCAGAAACCACCCATGCACGAAAGGCCGGGGTGGAGCTTAAGGTGGGAACCCTTGCACCAAGCGGGATTGGGTGGGCAACCCTGGTACGGCAGATACTTTTCCCCCTGGTGGAGCAGTCAACCGACGGGCGGATATCGCTCAAGGTTTACTGGGGCGGCGTGATGGGCGATGACGATGATGTTTTGAGAAAAATGCACATCGGCCAGCTTCAGGGGGCTGGAATGTCCGCCCAGGGAACTCTCATGGCCGCCACGGAGTTCAATGCGCTTGTCCTTCCCTTCCTTTTCAACGACTGGGATGAGGTTGACTACATAAGGGCCAACACAAGGGAGCGTTTTGAAACCTACATGGAAAGAAACGGCTTTATCCTGGTTTTCTGGATTGACCAGGACTTTGACCAGATCTATTCCACCGCCTGGCCCATGTCCGAGCCGGAGCATTTTCGCAGAGCGCGCTTTGTAACTTGGTACGGCGAGGTGGAAAGGATGATGCTCACAGCCCTGGGCAGCCGCCCTGTGCCCATAAATGTCCCCGAAATCCCTTCATCCGTGCGGGCGGGCGTTGTGGATTCCTTTATAAGCCCTGCCATCTGGGCTGTTGGCAGCCAGCTTTACAATACGGTCAAATTCGTTAACCCTTTAAAAATCCGCTATTCGCCTGCAACCATATTCTTCACAAAGCAGGTCTGGGAGGGCCTTGACCAGGTGTTTGGCCCCGCACAGGCTCAGCAGTTCAGGGACAACCTGTGGAATGCCCGCATAGAATCAGAGCATCGCTTTGTTTTAGGCACGCGGGATGAAAACCGCCGCTGCCTGGAGGCCATGATAAAGTACGGCCTTACTAATGTGGAGATGACCAGTGAGCAGCAGGACAGGCTTCGCAGCAGCGCAATGGAAGTCTGGGAGCAGGGGGCAAACAGGCTTTACCCCAGGGAGCTTCTTGATGAAATTGTTCTTCATCTGGAAGATTTCCGGGCATTGAAAGAAAATGAAGAGCTTTTTAACAGCACAGCGCAGAACCCTTATTAGAAGCTGTTTCCGAACTTTTTTGCTTGGGAGGTATCATGCCCATTGACGAATTCAAATGCACGCAGTGCAGGGGCGTTTTTGTGCGCATGGACCCGCCCGGCGCCCCCACCAGCGGCATATGCCCGGCCTGCCAGGGGCTTGCCTGGAGGCGGCTTCGCATACATTGCAGGGCCGGGCAGGCCAGGAACATAGGCTGGCCCCGCAAAACCGCAGGCGCAAAGAGAAGCCGGGATGTAAAACAAAAAGGCTGAAAGACGGTTGAGGCGCATTGAAAAAGACGCGCTTAAAAAAGCTTTGGGCCATTTTTCAAGAGAAGGTCGGCCCCCAGGCGGTTGCCGCCCGCCAAACGGTTTGCAGGCAACAAAATCCATACCTCCAGCCGCCTGGGGGCTAAACCAAAAATAAGCCGGCTCACCTGCCGGGCTTGCCGATAACCTTTCTGGCTTCCGCCACGGCATCTTCCAAGGCGCGGCGTACATCGGGCTTTATGTCAAAGGCATATCCCTGCCTCCTGCAAAGCCTTTTGACCTCCCTCACCTCTTCAAAAAGCCATTTGGGAATTGTCACCCGCAAAAGGGCCGTGTCGTCATCAGCCCTGTCATCCACTCTTTTTATGGCCATAATTGGTCCTCCTTAATATGCTTAATAACCCTGCGGAGCAGGATTGTCAACCCGAAAGTATTTTATTTTGTCTTTATTTTAGCAAAATTTTTTGTCACTTTTTTTGAACATTTTAGTTGACAAATAGTTTTGCTGTAAATATTATCCTCCAAAAAGGCAACAGGTCCTTAATTTTTAATGCACAAAGGCTGGGGTTAACTTATGGAAAGCCCAAAAGATTTATTTGGAGAGCATGAGGCAAAAGAGCCGTCCAGCAGCGCAGCGGCGCGGGCGGTGAAGTGCATAAGCGACCGTGCAGAAGGGCTTACCGCCTTTTTAAACGGCATTGCAGGGGACTACATTGCAGACCGGAAAAGCCACCTTGCAACCCCCATGGCCTTCTATAAAGACGGCGAGCCGCTTGCCCTTGCGCCCGATGAACTGCAAAACCGCCTGGAAAGGATAAGCCCGGTGGTATGCGTTTTCCTTCACGGCCTTTGCTGCACGGAAAAGGTTTTTTCCTTTGGCAACAACCCCAACAACAATTACGGGGAAATGCTCCAAAGGGAGTTGGGCATAACGCCCCTTTTCGTGCGCTACAATTCAGGGCTTCATATCTCCCAAAACGGAAAAATGCTCTCCAGCCTTCTGGAAGAGCTTGTGGCTGCCTACCCAATTCCCATAAAGGAGTTTGTGCTTGTGGGCCACAGCCAGGGGGGACTTATCATCCGCAGCGCCTGTTATCAGGCACATAAAGAAGAAATTACCTGGGCAAAAAAGGTTTCCCGCACATTTCTTCTGGCCCCGCCCCAGGAAGGCTCGTGGCTGGAAAAGAATGTCAACGCCCTTTGCGCAATTCTGAAGGCCTCAAAGCTGGCTCCACTAAAATTCATCGCCGGGTTTCTGGATCATCGCAGTGCAGCCATAAAGGACTTGCGGCACGGCTACCTGCTGGATGAGCAATGGCAGAGCCATGCACCCGGCGCGGTTTTTGCCAAGGCGCAAAGGCCGGTTCCCTGGCTTGCCGGGGCCGCCCACCATGTAATTGCCGGAACCCTTACCAAAGACCCCGGCCATGTGTTAAGCTTGCTTTTGGGAGACAGCCTTGTCCGCATACCCAGCGCAAGGGGCAAAAAAATGTCCGGCCTCTCCAACGGTCCTGTGCGATGGCACCTTGTTGCAGGCACGGGCCACATGGCCCTTGCCCGAAGTTTGGATGTTTACAGAATAATTTTTGAGAGCCTTGTACCAAGGGAAGTATCCCCTGGAATGCCGTCTGGAGCATTTTTTCGCAACGACCCTGTTGCGCCCTTTATTGAGTCTGCTTCAAACCCTTCATGAAAAAAGGAGCACGCCATGAGCCGCCTGTTAAGAATCAAAGACCTGGTTCAGGATCTCATTGACCGGGGAGCCACTTCGGTGGAGGAAGTTCACCGCCAGATTGCAGATATGCCCTTTGACGCCATAGAGCGCATAGATGTGGCCGCACCCACGGCAAAGTCTGTCCGGAAAATGCATGACCGCACTGTCGGCAGCGTTTATGACCTTATCCGCAAGG
>JASEHB010000396.1 GCA_030018745.1 Desulfatibacillaceae bacterium
GGATGATGCCACAGATTTTGTTTTTGAGAGCCACCCTGAAGCTGCGCGCCAACTGCCCAAAATCATCAACAACCCGGCCCAACGGGTCAAGGGCGCATCTTCCCTTGCTCCGGAAAAAGAGGCTGCCCACACAAAAAAAAGGCGCATAGGCGTTGTGTTTTCCGGGGGGCCTGCCCCTGGCGGGCACAATGTTATTGCCGGAATTTTCGATTCCGCCAAAAAGGCCAACCCGGATAACGAAATCTATGGTTTTCTCATGGGGCCAGATGGCGTTATTGAAGGTGAATACACGCCCATAACAGCAGAGCTTGTTGACCGCTTTCGCAACCTTGGCGGATTTGGCATGATAAAAACAGGCCGCACAAAGATTGACAGCGAGCAAAAGATGGAGCTTTCCCGCAAGACGCTTATGGAAGGCGGGTTTGACAGCCTTGTGATAATCGGCGGGGATGACTCCAACACAAATGCCGCCTTTCTGGCCCAGGAGCTTTTTGACCAGGGCGTGCAGGTTATAGGCGTGCCCAAGACCATTGACGGCGATATACAGGTGCGCGATGCAACAGGCAAGGTTCTCTGCGCCATGTCCTTTGGCTTTCACACGGCTGCAAGGTCATTTGCCCAGTCTGTGGCAAACCTTTGCACAGACTCATCATCAGATGTGAAATACTGGCACATCTGCAAGGTAATGGGCCGCGTGGCAAGCCACCTTGCCCTTGAGGTGGCCCTTCAGACCCACGCCAACATAACCCTAATCGGCGAGGACCTTGCCGACTATGTGGATGAGGCCCGGCTGGAAGCAGGCCGCAAAAAGACAGGGCAGACCGATTATCTGGCATACGGCATGACGCTGCGCCACCTTTCGCGGGTTGTCTGCGACTGCATTGTGCGCAGGGCTGCTGTGGGCAAAAACTACGGGGTGATTGTAATTCCTGAAGGTGTGCTGGAATTTATCAACGAAATCAACCATTTCATCATAAAGCTCAACACCATAATTGCAGACTACAACTCTGCCCACGACACAATTTTCCACAACGACTTTGTTCTTCTGGAAGAAAAGCTCGACTACCTTCGCCGTCTGGCCCGGCGCTCGCGGGAGGACCCGGAATTCACTCTCTGGAACACACGGGATGACGATCTTTTCAACGACATCCCAAGCTTTTTCCAGGAAGGCCTGCTCATGGAGCGCGACAGCCACGGCAACTTTCCCTTTTCCCTTGTGGAGACAGACAAGGTTATCATGGGCCTTGTGACGGATTATCTTAACTTTCTTCAGGAGCAGGGCGAGTACAAAATAGGCATAAAGAGGCAGTATTTTGAAAAGACGCTGAAAAGGGATGGCCTTGACCCGCAGATTTACGGCCCGATCCTTTTTGAAAACTGGCCGGACGGGGAATATCTTCTCACCCACCGCCACATAATAAGCTATAAAACCTGCCGTCAGGCCTTTGAAAAGGAAGATCTTCTTGAAAAGGGCAAGCTACCTGAATCTATTACAAATATATACAAAAAGACCCTGCCCAGCCTAAAAACCCAGACCCACTTCTATGGCTATGACGGCAGGGGCGCAGACCCCACATTTTTTGATGCGACCTACACCTACAACCTGGGCTGCACGGTTTTTGCGCTTCTGGCAAACGGAGCCACAGGCCAGATGGCGGCCATAAAAAACCTTGAGCACGGCGTTGAAAAATGGGAGCCTTTGGGAATACCCATAGCCCAGCTCATGCACCTGGAGGAGCGCCAGGGCAAACTTGCCCTTGTGATTGAAAAAAGCGTGGTGGATTGTTCATCCCCGGCTTTTTTGGTGGTCAAGGAATGCCGGGAGAACTGGCTGGCAGCACATCCGGGGGAGGATGCCTTTCGCATTCCCGGCCCCATAGGTTTTACCCGCGAGGCAGCGGAAGATTTGCCCATAACCCTTGCCTTGAATGGTCTGGCAAGCCCGGATGATTGAAGGGCAGGGCAGGCGGCTTGCGAGCAAAAAGGGCAGGGCGGCGTCCTTTAATTTAAGGAATGGATTAAACTTTCCGCAGCTTGCCAGCAGGATAAAAACAAACGGGGCGGCCCCATAAAAAGGGCTGCCCCGCTTTTTTTGCAGTCAGAGTTTTTCGGAGAAAGACTATTTTTTCTTGTCCTTCTTTTCTGCCGGTGCGCTCAATGAGGCAAGCTTCATCAGAATGCGGAAGTTGGAAAGAGAATAGAGATGCGCGTAAATCCAGGCCAGATAGCCTGTGCGAACCAGGTTGACGATCTTGTCGTCATCCAGGTTGAAGATGCCCATCTCATCCACCATCATCAGGCGGCCAAAGCCAATCTTCTCGCCCTGGGCAAGGGTGATATTGGCGGAAACATCCTTGAAAAGCTTGTACTCGGTCAGGAGCTTCACCATTTCGCGGGTGCCCTGGTGCTGGGCCTGGTATTGACGCAGAAACTCCACAACCTGCTTGAATTCCTTTGTCTGCTCGCCCTTGCTGTCGAACAGGGGCATTCCATCAGCCTTGCCAAAGCCTTCATAGGCAGAGTCCACGCACACTGCAAAGGAGCCGTCCTGGCCCACATTGCTTGCCAATATAAAGGGATAGCGGCGGAAGAAGGCGGGAATGTATGTGTCTTCCTTCCATTTGCCGTCCTTGTCCACAAACAGGTTCTGCTCATTGCGCAGGCCCATGATGGCCACGGGGATTATTTCCTCGTCCTTTGCCTTGACAAAGACCACCGGGAAAAACTTGGCCGCCTCCAGAAACTCCTGGCCAACAACCACAATGGAGTTGAGCTTGGAAGCAAAGCCAAAACTTGTAACCGGCGCAATTTTTACGGACTTGTGGGTAACGGAATTTAAGAAAATGGGGTTCTTGTAAATTCCTTGCTCTGCCATGGGGTTTTTTCTCCTTGAAAAAGTGTGGGATGAAAGGATTTGCTCCCGTTTTTTCGCAGGCATGGGAAGCGGGTTTTAAAGGCCCATGCTGCTGTCAAATGAATAATTGGCGATACATAGCACATACCTTTGCCTGGGTCAACCAGCAAAAAACAATTTTTTTTCTTTCATACCTTATAGATAGCAGGTATGGGGCTTATTTGGTGGTTGCACGGCAAAGGCCAATGGTCTAAAAGATAAAACAAGGTTGCCCGGTTGCATATATACTGCCCTGCAAAATTGCCGGGGCGTTTTACTTCAGGGCGGCAAACCTATAAGCAGCAATCTTTCGGGAGGCTTTTTTCCATGCAGTCTTCATATTTTTCCTCTGTCACATTTTCCGGCCGTTTTCATAAGGCGGCAAGAGCAGCAGCTTTGCCTGTTCTGGCCCTGTTTTGGTTCAGCGTGATTTGGACAAATCCGATTCACATTTAAGATACTCTTG
>JASEHB010000397.1 GCA_030018745.1 Desulfatibacillaceae bacterium
CGGTTCCAGGGAGACGAGAGCAAGGCTTGCGGGGCTTTTCCGGGGCTTTAGGTGTTCTTGTACATCGAGACCCGGCGATGCCCCGCATAACGCAGCTATCGTCTTCCTGGACCCGCCCTGAAATATTCAGTCTGAATATTTGCCCTTGGCCAGCAGCGTCCGGCCGGTGATTACCCGTTGAATGTCCATGCTGCCCATAACAACCGGCACGGCTGCGGCCATTGCATAGAAGCGGCCCACCTCGTATTCCTGGCTCAATCCGTATGCCCCGTGAATTTCCATTGCATCTGTGGCCACAGTGCGCATACCCTCGGCTGTCATCAGTTTCAATACAGCAGCCTCCCAGAAAATATCCCCGCCCTTGTCGGCCTTGGCGCAGACCTTCAACAGATAGCTGTCCATCGCCTCAATTTGGGTTGCCATTCGTGCGATTTTTTCCTGAATCATGGGAAACTTGATGCCAATGGGCTTGTCCCTGTGCATTTTTGTGTTGGCATAGGATATTGCCAGATCCAGCGCGCGTTTGGCCGCACCTATAAATATGGCGCAAAAGCCAATTTTGCCAAGCGACTCCGACTTTAAAAGCACCTCAAAGCCCTGCTCCACAGTGCCGATGAGATGCTCATCCGGCGCAAAATAATCCTCAAGGTAAATATCCCCGTTATCCAGGGCCATGTGAACAAAGGACTCGCGCCTGCCCACCTTGTAGCCGGGACGGGCCGACTCCACCAGAAAGGCCGCCACCTGGTTTTGCTCTGTTTTGGCAAAAAGAATAAGGTAATCGCAGATGCCCGAATAGGTGATAAAGCGCTTTGTGCCGTTAAGTATCCAGCCGCCATCGGTTTTTTTTGCAATTGTGATGAGCTGGCGGGGGTCTGATCCCGTGTCCGGCTCCGTGAAGGCCAAGCCCCCTACGGTTTCCATGGCAATAAGCCCAGGCAGGTAACGCTCCTTCATGGCAGCACTGCCAAAATTCAAAATGGGCCAGGCAAGCACGAAGTTTTCCAAAATCCCGTTGGGCGGAACCGGGCTTGCATAGCCAAGCTCGCGCACAGCAAGCATCATGGCCGTGAAGGTGGCGTCAAGGCCTCCGTATTGCTCCGGAAATGGAAGGCGCAAAATACCAAGCTCCAAAAACTTCTGCTTCAGCCCGTCTGGCATGATGCCTGTGGAATCAAGCTGCTTCTGAAGGGGCAGAATGTCGTTCAACGCGAATCTGGCTGTGGATTGAACCACCTGGGTTTCTTCAAAGGTAAGTGAATACTCCATCAAAAGCCTCCTGTTAAAAAAGCGGTTTTGCAGCAGGGATATAACAATATCTCTATGCCATGCCGTCTTTTTTTGTCAACGCGGCAACTGTGCAAAAGTTTTTTTCCGGCGGTTTTTTTGGGTGGGAGGGCAGAACGGCAGACAACAAGCCTTGCCTTAAGGTTGTGGCAAAGAAAAAAACTGGGCTTTTTCAGGGCCGTTTAACATAAGGATGGAGCTTATGGTTATTGGCACAAACACGCTGCTCGGCCTGCCCAAAAGGGGAAAGCCGGGATGGTTTTTTTCAAATATTTGCCCAAGGGTTGTTTGATCTGCATCAAGGACTGCCCGGCCAGCAAGGGTGAGGGCCACGATTTTCTCCCTTTCCGCTCCGCTGGCGCGGGTATCCACAAGAATGCTCACCCTGGAGTCATGTTTGAGGTTGCGGTACTTTTTGGAACCCTTTTCCATGACCAGAACAAGGCGTCTGCCCCCGTCAATCGGGGCATAGGCCATAAGGGATGTGTAGGGGCCTTCCAGACCGGTGGTGGCAAGAACGCATGAATTCTGGGAGGCTATAATAGCAAGAGCCTTTTCCAGGGCTGCATCCGCGCTCATGGCCTGTTCTCCTTTTCATGGCGGCCCAATCGCTGCTCCACAAATTCGGGAAGCATTACAATGGCAAGCTCTTTGTCTTTGGGCCGGTTCATAAGGGCCTGTATGTAGCAGCCCGTGCAAACAAAAACCGCTGTGCTGGTCTTTATGCCATCAATCATGTGTTTAAGGCCGCCCGGCTTGTAGCAGCATTCCGGCGCACTTATGCTGTTTACGGAAAGGCCTGCAAATTTGGCAAACACATCCCTTACCGGGGCAAGGTCCATGGGAATCGGCGCAAACTTTTTATGCAGCCTGTAGCATCCTGCATAGTAATCAATCTCGCCGGGGCTTTGGCTTGTCTCAAGGCATTGGGCAAGGGCGCGCGGATAGAAAACAATATTTTCATCCGGGGCCGCCTGCTTGTAAATGGGGTAGCACGGAGAGCAGAAAATGATGATGCGCCTTGCTCCAAGCTCTTTTGCAGCCTTTATGTTTTGGGCCACAAACTGTGCAGAAAGGCTTCGGCACTCGTTCAATGCAGCTTGATCCCCGGCCTTTATGGCAGGCCGGTAAAGATTGTTTCCGCAGCAATATTCGCGGCTTAAAAATGTGTGGGAAAGGCCCTGGCGGTCAAACACGCGGGAAAGGGCGTCAAGAACATGGGGCAGCCCGGCAGGAATCTGGCATCCGGTGATGACGACATTCTCCGCCTCCCTATCCACAGGAAGCTTCCACTTTTCAAACACAGCCCTGCGATCCGGCAAAGCCGGGCTTGAGTTGCCGGTTAGCCGGATGCATTCCACCTGATTTTGGTCTATGAGCGGATGCATTGCCTGCCCCCTTAATCTGCGGCGGCGTTTAAGGGCTAAATCTGCCAGGGCGTTAATCGCATAACACCATTAAATCATGGGCAGGCCTTACAATGCAAGGGGTATGACAGGAAAAGGAGGCGGGGCTGTCGCGAACCCCGCCTCCCGGTGCAACCTTGGCCCGGAAAAGGAGGTATGCAGAACCGGACCAAGTCGGCAGGCAATTGGATGGATTAACCGCCCTCCGGCAGGCCTTTTTGGGGGCCAGGAGGATACAAGCCAGGCAAACAGCATTATTCATGCTGAACAGCATTAAAAGCTGCGATACGCTGTCATTATAAACAGGTTCTTAATGGTGTCAAGAAAAAAGCAGTGTTTTGCCTGCAATAAGGCAAAATATACTGGGATATCACATGATGGGCAGCATATAGTCCGCCAACTGACTGGAAGTTTTGCGAAGATTGATGGAAAGAACCCTGGCGATGCCCTTTAGAATGCTTATGCCCACCTGGGGGTGGTTAGTGAGCAGTTTTTTGAAGTCATCGCTTGAAAGGGTTACAAGGTTGGAATCTGCGGTTGCTATAACAGTGGCGGAACGCGGGAAGTGGTCAATGACTGCCATTTCGCCCACGGAATCGCCCCGGTTGAGCTTTGTTATGACGGCCCGCTCGCCGCTCTTGGCATCCTTGATGACAGCC
>JASEHB010000398.1 GCA_030018745.1 Desulfatibacillaceae bacterium
TGCCCTTTACGCCTATTTCCGTGGCCCCGGCCTGCCCTGCTGACATGAGCGTCAAAATAAGGATGCCCGCTGCAATCCATATCCCCTTTTTCATGCGTCTCTCCTTTTGTGAGGCAATTTGTCGCAAAACAACCTAATTTCCGTATGCTTTAAAAAAAGATGCCTGCCTTCACGGTCTTAATCCCCGCCCGGAGCGCTGGTACAGATTGACAGCCCGGTTGTGCTCCACAAGGTTTTTGGAAAAATGATGTGTGCCGTCATTTTTGGAGACAAAGTATAAATACTCTGTCTCATCAGGGTACAGGGCCGCATCCAGAGCACCCTGGCCGGGGTTGCAGATGGGACCGGGCGGAAGCCCCCTTATTATATAGGTGTTATAGGGGGTATAGGTCTCCAGGTGCACCCTTCTAAGCCTGCCTTCAAGTGTTTGCAGCCCGTAAATTACGGTAGGGTCTGCCTGAAGCCGCATACCCTTTTTAAGCCGGTTATGAAAAACAGACGAGATGATTTTGTATTCCTGCGGGCAGCCGGCCTCCTTTTCTATTATGGAGGCAAGGGTAACCACCTCGTGAACGCTCATGCCCAGTTGGGCGGCCCGCTCCCTGCGGGCAGCGTCAAAAACCTCCATAAACCTTTTTGTCATGGCAAGGGCAATGCCATCCGCCCCGTGGGTTCTGGGAAAAAAGTAAGTGTCTGGAAAAAGGTAGCCCTCCAGGTTGTCGCCCTCTGCACCTGCCAGCGCCATAAGCTGCCTCGAGGCTGCCGCCTTCATGAAGTCCTCGGCACTGGCCCAGGAGCCGTCCTCAACAGCCAGGGCTATTTGAACCAGGGTGGCCCCCTCCACAACCGTGAGCCGGTGCAGAAGGGTTTTGCCTTCCACCAGGACTTCCAGAACCCTGTTTGGGCTCATGGATGCAGACAGGGCATATTCTCCGGCCCGGATACTTGAATCCATTTTTTTTAGCCTGGCCAGAAAGGAAAACCAGCCGGCCCGGAGGATTATGCCCTCCTGCTCAAGCCTGTTGGCTGCTGCAATAAAGCTCTCGCCGCGTGCAACAACAAAAACCCTGGCAGGAGCATCTGCCAAAACCGGGGTATTGGCGTACCGGTGCAGGGCAAAGGCTGCAAGGCCAAGGGCCACGCAGGCCACAAGGCCCAAAATGCCTATGGCCAGGGCTATGCGGCTTAAAAAAACTTTCACGATGCTTTATTGCTGAATCCAAAAAGATTGAAATGCCGCCAAAAATGGACACCTGCCCCAAAAGGGCAAAGCTTTCCTCTTGTAAAACCCTTTAACATTTTTTCTGTCCCGATGGCAATCGCCGGGCAGGGCTTTAAGTTCCGCAGCATTTTTTGTATTTCTTGCCGCTGCCGCAGGGGCAGGGATCATTCCGGCCCACTTTCTCGGTCTTTCTTATGACAGGGGCTTTTTTTGCAGGGCCTCCGTGAGAAAAGGTCATCTGCTTGGGTGCAGCCTTTTCCAGATCCGGCACGCCATCAGCAGGCGTCAACTGCGCCCGGAAAAGCATGGAAACCACATCCTGCTTGATTTTGGAAATCATGTTCTCAAAAAGTTCAAAACCTTCCTTTTTATAAACAATGAGCGGATTCTGCTGGGCGTAGCCCCTCAATCCTATGCCCTCTTTGAGATGATCCATGCTCAAAAGATGATCCATCCACAGGCTGTCAACCACCTGAAGCATGATGAAGCGCTCAAGCTGGCGCATGTTTTCCGGGCTGATTTGGGCTTCCTTCTCCCTGTAATGGCTTATGGCGTCCTCAAGGATTATCTGGCCCAGGCCGTCGGGGGTGAGATTTGCCAGGATTTCTCCGCCAAGCTCCAACCTGAAGCCAAACTGGGCAAAGCAGGCGTCCGAAAGGCCGACAAGGTCCCATTCCTCCGGCATTACCCGCTCATTGGCGAAATTGCCTGCAACAACAAGGGCGCAGTCCTCAATCATCTCCACAATGGCTGGCTCAAGGGATTTTTCGGTAAGTATTTCCCGGCGCTGGCGGTAGATGACCCCCCGCTGCTGGTTCATCACATCGTCATATTCCAGAAGCTGCTTTCTTATCTCGAAGTTGTGACCCTCCACCTGGCGCTGGGCGTCCTCTATGCGCTTGCTTATGAAGCGGCTCTCAATGGCTTCGCCCTCCTCCATGCCCACTTTGTCCATGATGCCGGAGATGCGCTCTCCGCCGAAAATGCGCAGCAGGTCGTCTTCCAGGGAAAGATGAAAGCGCGATGAGCCGGGATCTCCCTGGCGGCCCGAACGGCCCCGGAGCTGGTTGTCTATGCGGCGGCTCTCATGGCGCTCGGTACCCAGTATGTGCAGGCCGCCAAGCTCCACCACCCCTTCCCCCAGCACAATGTCCGTGCCGCGGCCGGCCATGTTGGTGGAAATGGTCACGCTGCCCTTCTGGCCCGCGTTGGCAACAATTTCCGCCTCCCTTGCGTGGTTTTTGGCATTGAGCACATTGTGGGGAACGCCCTTTTTGGCAAGCTTTTTGGCAAGCATTTCGGAAATATCTATGGAAATGGTGCCCACAAGCACTGGCTGGCCCTTTTTGTGAAGCTGCTCGATTTCCCTTATCACTGCATCGAATTTTTCCTTTTTGCTCATGAACACGGCATCAGGATAATCAATGCGAATCATGGGCTGGTGGGTGGGCACGACTGTGACATCAAGGTTGTAAATCTTTTTGAATTCAATTGCTTCTGTGTCTGCTGTGCCGGTCATGCCTGCAAGCTTTTCGTACATGCGGAAGTAATTTTGAAAGGTTATGGAGGCCAGCGTCTGGTTTTCATTTTCAATTTTAACCTTTTCCTTGGCCTCAATCGCCTGGTGCAGGCCCTCGCTGTAGCGGCGGCCCGGCATGAGGCGGCCCGTGAACTCATCCACAATGACAACCTCGCCATCCTGGACAATATAATCCACATCCCGCTTGAAAAGCACATGGGCCTTCAAGGCCTGGTTCACATGGTGAAGAATCTCGATGTTGGAATGGTCAAACAGGTTTTCCACCCCAAGCATCTTCTCCGCCTTTGCCACGCCCTGCTCGGTGAGGTTGACCGTGCGGGATTTTTCATCCATGGTGTAATCATCATCCTTTTTAAGCCTGGGGATTATGATGTCCACCTGGTAGTAAAGCTGGGTGCTCTGGTTTGTGGGGCCGGAAATGATGAGCGGCGTTCTGGCTTCGTCAATGAGTATGGAGTCAACCTCGTCCACAATGGCAAAATAATGCCCCCGCTGGACAAAGCTGTCTGCATTGTACTTCATGTTGTCGCGCAGGTAGTCAAAGCCAAACTCGTTGTTTGTCCCATAAGTCA
>JASEHB010000399.1 GCA_030018745.1 Desulfatibacillaceae bacterium
AACCACAAACGATAGGGCGGTTATGGTTTTCATTTTTTTTGCTTCTGGCCCTGCGCCATAACCCCTTTTCTTGCGCCAAATAAGGCCCGTGGGGTATAATTTACAAAGAGGCTGGAATTTGCACGCCATTATCCGCAAGCTTTTGGGGGATTTTTTTATATGCGGAAGCATAGCTTTTAATGGCAAGGGTTTGACCTGAAGGGATTTGGGGTGTATTTGCCATGAAAACCCCCGGCTTTTAACTGGAAGGAGGCCTGATGGCTGTGCGGTGCTTGTTGGCTTTTTGGGCCATTGCCTGCATGATTGCCTTTTTTGCAGCAGGGTGCGGCCAAAAAGTGGAAGATACCCCCCTGGCCGGACTGAAGGTGGACTTTGAAGCCCTGGCGCAGGTGGGTACCCTTACCTACAATGTGGGACTGGGGGCAGACCCCAAGGGCAACCAACCATCCCGGACCTTTCTGCTTGAATTGGGAGTGAGCCTTCTGCCGGACGCCGTGGCTCTGCACGACACCCTCATTGTTGGGGAGAGCAGGACAACGGCTGTCACAATTTCACAAAAAAATTCCTTTCTGGATCTTAAAAAATCCATGCTTACCGCCCAGGTGGGGGAATCTGTCCCAAAAACCGAAACCGTTACTGTTGCAGACGGCAAGGCTCTTGTCCAAAATGCCCAAGGAATGAGCCTTTCCCTGGATTATCCTCCCGGCACAGTCAGCCAGTCGGCCCTTTTTCGGCTGGTTACACAACTGCCCAGGGAAAAGGGGCGGCGCTTTGTTTTTTATTCCTATTTCGATCCCCTTGGCACCCAGGTGGAAACTGCCCGGCCCAACTCTTCATTTGCCCTTGAATACAGGGGCGTGCAGAATGCGGTCGTGGGGGGGCAGGCCAAAGAGCTTGGCCTGTTTGAGCTTACCGGGGTTAGGCGGCCCATGCAGTTTTTTGTGGATGAAAAAGGCATTCTGCAACAGATGAGCACTGATGATGGGGCCACCGTGATGTGGCTGGTGCCATAAAATTTTAAGGCCGACCGTTGTGCAGGGTTTGACTTTATGGGCAGCATGGTTCGTACAGTAAAAAAGGCTCGATTTGGCGGGTCTTTGTTTTTCAAGGCGGCGCTTGCGCCCGCCCTTTTTGTTGCAGCTCTTGTGCTGGCGCAGCCTGCCCATGCACAGATGAAAACCCTTGAGCCGGGCCTTGAGCTTGGCCGTTATCGCATTTTTGAAAGCTATTACCCCAACCTGACAGTCCTGCGCGCAGACCCGGCCCTGTTTGAGCTTGCGCTGCTCTCGGCCAGGGAAAAGGAAATGGAGCCAACAACCCCAAGAACCTGGGCCGAGCTTTATAACCTTGTCGCCTGCATAAACGCCAGCATGTACCAGGAGGATATTCTCACATCCACAGCCTACATGAGAAATTTCAAAACCATCAACAATGCAAAAATTCATCCCTCCTACGGCGCATTTCTGGTTTTTAACCCCAAGGAAGACTCGCTTCCCGCAGTGCAGATGGTTGACCGCCGGACAGATGCAAACTGGCATAGGGTTATAGAGGATTATCATACTGTCATACAGAATTACCGCATGATAGGCCAAAGCGGCCCGGTGGGCTGGCAGGAGAACGGCCCCAAGCATACAGTGGCCGGGGTCTGCATCGACACAAAAGGCCGGGTGCTTTTCATCTACTGCGATACGCCCGCTTCCGTAAGGGATATAAGCCATGCCATCATGGAGCTTGCCCTTGATATAAGGTCAATGGCCTATGTGGAGGGCGGATCAAAGGCCTCCCTTTTTATCAAAAGCCCTGCCGGGGCAATATCGCTTGGCGGCGCGCAATACCGGCCCATTCCCAATGTGCTTGGCCTTGTGCGCCTTGCCCCAAGATAACAGAGTTTAAAAAAAAACCGCTGCCTCAAATGTCCTGCCTGTATTTTCCCCAAGCATATAAGCCAGCCCCTTAATTGATTGAACTTTGCACCCTGTTCCATTATATTTTTTTTGGCTCCCCAAATTTTAGGGAGGCTCTTTTTCCTGCAAGGCATAAAAATTCATGGGGCAAAAAAACACAGCCAAAAAAACAAGGGAATTTCTCAAGGCTCATCCTGCCAGGGCATTAGGCGCTTTATACTTCTGCTATTTTGGCGTGCTTGGGGTGTGGCTGCCCTATTTTAACCTGTACTGCCATCATCTGGGCTTTTCCCCCTTGCAGATAGGCGTTCTCTCCGGCGTGAAAACCGCTGCTGTTGTGGTGATGCCCCTGTTCTGGGGCATTCTGGCAGACAGATTTGCGGCCCGGCGGCAGATTTTTATCCTGGCAAATGCGGCAAGCACGGGCATGGTGGCCCTGTATTTTGTGTCCGATCAGTTTTATCCCATGCTCGCCATAACCCTTGCCTATTCGGTTTTTTATTCGCCTCTGGTTTCCTTTATGGAAGCCTTTTCCATGGAGATACTTGGCGCAAACAGAAACCGCTACGGCGCTGTGAGGGTTTGGGGGTCCATAAGCTTCATAGTCTTTGTGCTGGCAGTAGGCAATCTTATAGGAATATGGGGCGTGAAGATAATTCTGCCTGTCATCCTTGCCGGGTCGGTTCTTCAGGCCCTTATCTCCCCTGCCATGCCCAGGGTTAAGGCAATGCCGGTTGTAACCGGCGCTTCGCTTTTAAGGCATTTTGCCAATACTGAAGTGATTGTTTTTCAGGTATGCGCCTTCCTCATGCTTTTAAGCCACGGCGCTTATTATGGGTTTTTGTCAATTTATCTTGAGGGGTTAGGTTATGGCGGGCTTTTCATCGGCGCTGCCTGGGCATTGGCAACCCTTGCGGAAATCCTGGTGATGCTTGGCTCGCAACGCATTTTCGGCGCAATCAGCGTCCGGGCCGTTTTTTTTGCCAGCCTTGCCTTTGCAGTCCTGCGCTGGATACTTCTTGCCTCCTTTGCCGCCTGGCCGGTCATTCTGGCGGCCCAGTTGCTGCACGCCCTTACCTACGGCGCATTTCATGTGGCAAGCATCCTTTACATGGAAAAGCTCATTCCGCCGCAAGCCCGCACCCTGGGCCAGGCGGTTAACAATGCCATGACCTACGGGCTGGGGCTTTCTGTTGGCTTTCTTCTCACCGGCCTTGTTTACGAGACCTCCGGCCCGGCAAGGGCTTTTCAGGCAAGCGCTGTTGCGGCAGCAGCAGGCTTTGCCGTCTTCGGGCTTTTTCTTCTGCTAAAAAACAGAAAGGCATAAATTAATGATAGCAGGGCTTACCGGAAGCATAGGCACAGGCAAGAGCACTGTTGCTGCAATGTTTGAAAAGCTGGGCGCTTTCGTGATTGATTATG
>JASEHB010000400.1 GCA_030018745.1 Desulfatibacillaceae bacterium
CCGAATGGATGAGCAAAACCGGTCAGGAAAACCCCCTTTATGAGCATTTTGACAAATTGCTGGAAATTGCCGCAGAGCACGATGTGACCCTTTCCCTTGGTGACGGCCTGCGGCCTGGAGCCATTGCAGACGCCCACGACCGTGCCCAGTTTTTTGAGCTTAATCTGCTTGGACAGCTTGCCGCACGGGCATACAAGGCCGGGGTCCAGGTTATGATAGAGGGGCCGGGCCATGTTCCCCTTGGCCAAATCGCAGCAGATGTTGCCATGCAGAAAAAGCTATGCAACGGCGCTCCCTACTATGTGCTTGGCCCTCTGCCCACAGACATTGCTCCGGGCTACGACCACATTGTGGGGGCCATAGGCGGAGCCGTGGCCGCAGCAGCAGGGGTGGATTTTCTTTGCTATGTAACCCCTGCCGAGCATCTTCACCTGCCAAGCGTTGACGATGTGCGCCAGGGGGTTATAGCCTCGCGCATTGCAGCCCACATAGGAGATATTGAAAAGGGCGTTTGCGGAGCAAGGCAATGGGATGAAAAAATGTCTCGCGCCCGAAGAAAATTTGACTGGAACACCATGTTTGAACTTGCCATAGATCCGCCAACCGCAAGGGCAAGGCGGGCAGGCAGCGAGGATGCCAAAAGGGATGTTTGCACCATGTGCGGCGATATGTGCGCCATAAAAACCTTTGAACGGGCGCTGGAAAAATAGCCGGACCCTTTTTTGCCGTCAAACAGGATTTGACCCCTTGGAAAACAAGGCCCCAAAGCCCCTTACACCCGGCTGGTACCGGGATTTTGCCTCCTATCTTCAAGAAATTTTCGGCTGCCGGGTGCACAAAATAAGCCTGGATGCAGGGTTTAGCTGCCCCAACAGGGATGGAACCCTTTCGCAAAAAGGCTGCATTTACTGCAACGAGCAAGGCAGCGGAACAGGCGCATGGGCAAGGGGCATTCCCATTGCCGGGCAGATTGAAAATGCAAGGGGCTTTCTTGAAAGACGCTACAAGGCAAAGAAGTTTCTGGCCTATTTCCAGTCCTTTTCCAACACCTACGCGCCTGTGGCCCGCCTGGAGCAGATTTTTGAAGAAGCTCTTTTGCAGGAAAAAATCTGCGGGCTGTGCATAGGCACAAGGCCCGACTGCGTGCCGGACGAAGTTCTTGGCCTTTTGGATGCCCTTAACAAAAAAACTTTTCTGATGATGGAGTACGGCCTGCAAAGCGCCTGCGACAAAACGCTTGCCCTTATAAACCGGGGGCATGATTCAAGGGCTTTTGAGGAAACCGCAGGAAAAACCAAGGCGCTTGGAATAAGGGTATGCGCCCATGTGATACTTGGCCTGCCGCAAGAAAGCCGCCAGGATATGCAGCACACAGCGGATTTTCTTGCATCCCTTGAGGTGGATGCAGTCAAGATACATATGCTTTATGTTGTTAAGGGCACGGGCATGGAGGAGCTTTTTAAAGGGGGGCGCTACAAGCCGATTTGCCGGGATGAATTTATTGAGGCAGTTTGTGATTTTTTGGAGCGCCTGCCCCAAAAGACCGTGATTGAGCGGCTTACCGGAGACCCCCACCCCCAGGAGCTTGTGGCTCCAAGCTGGGCGCTTGGCGGCAAAGCGCAGCTTCTGGCGGATATCCGCGGGCGCATGGTTGAGCGGGCAACCTGGCAGTCGCGGCTTTTTGGCCAAAAAAGCTGATACCAACTATCCCTGGTATTTGTGGGCAATGGGATACCGGCGGCCCTCGCCAAAGGCCTTGGGAGTAATTTTAAGCCCGGGCGCGGCCTGTCGGCGCTTGTATTCATTCAACATGACCCTTCGGGTGACATCTTTCACCACGGCCTCATCAAAACCAAGTTTTACGATCTGGGCCGGGTCCATGCCCTTTTCAATGTAGGCCTCCAAAATGGGGTCAAGCACCTCGTAGGGAGGCAAATCGTCATCATCCCGCTGATCCGGCTTCAATTCGGCTGAAGGCGGCTTTTCTATTATGCTTTGGGGGATGATTTCGCGCTCGCGGTTGATCCACCTTGCAATATCGTAAACCAGGGCCTTTGGAACATCGGATATGACTGCAAGCCCGCCGCACATATCCCCGTAAAGGGTGGAATAGCCCACCGCCAGCTCGGACTTGTTGCCTGTTGAAAGAACAATGTGCCCGTAGCGGTTGGAAAAAGCCATGAGTATTATGCCCCGAATACGCGCCTGGAGATTTTGCTCGGTTATGCCGGGAATCCCCCTGGAAGTATGGGGGGCAAGGCCATCCAGAAAGGCGCTGAAAAAACCCTCAATGGGTATTGTCTCGTAACCTGCGCCCAGATTAGCGGCAAGGCTTTTTGTATCAATAAAATTTTGCGCGGATGTATAGGGAGAAGGCATGAAAATTGTGAGGACATTTTCCGGGCCGATGGCATCGGCCGCAATTGCTGCGGTGAGCGCGGAATCAATTCCGCCCGATGAGCCTATCACCGCGGTTTTAAAGCCGCATTTTCCCATGTAATCAGCCACGCCCATTTTAAGGGCTTTGTAAACAGCCTCTGCATCGCTGCTGCTTGCAGGGCGGATAGTGCCCTGCCCCTCATCCGGGTTGCAGATAAGGTCGCAGACAACAAGGTCTTCTTCAAATTCTGCGGCACGGACCGCACGGCTGCCATCAGGAAGAAAAACAGAGGAAACACCGTCAAAAAGAAGGCTGTCGTTTCCCCCCACCTGGTTGACATGAACACAATAAAGGGAGTGCTTTTTTGCCAGATTGCCAAACAGGTCGCAGCGCAGAAGGGGCTTTCCCGCATGAAAGGGAGAGGCTGAAATGTTTACCAGAAGCTTTGCTCCCTTTTGGGCAAGTGTCTCAACCGGGTCCCAGCCGTAAAGGGAGTTGCAGATAAAGTCCGAGTCATTCCAGCAGTCTTCGCAGATGGTCAGCCCAATGGCCGCACCCTTCCACAAAAAAGGCTCTGCTGTTGTTGATGCCTCAAAGTAGCGGGTTTCATCAAAAACATCGTAGTTTGGTAAAAGCCTTTTGGTGGCCTCGTGGATGATTTTGCCATCTTCAAAGGCAAGAGCCGAGTTTAGTGCCAATCTGCCGGATTTTGCCGGATTGGGCTGTGCAAAACCCAAAATTACGCCTATTCCTTTTATTCTCTCCACAAGGCCAAGGGCCAGAGCCTGCGATTGCCGCAGAAAATCCCCTCTCTCCAGCAGATCCTTTGGCGGGTAGCCGCATACGCACATTTCGGGAAACACGACAATATCCGCCCCCAAATTCCTGGCTTTGGCGGAAAAGGC
>JASEHB010000401.1 GCA_030018745.1 Desulfatibacillaceae bacterium
GGGCCAGGGACAAGGCAATGGCTCCGCCTAACGAGTGCCCGCAGAGGGTGACACGCAGAAGGCCCAGGTTTTTGACAAACTGCTCCACGCAGCGCACATAGTCCTCCACCCTTCTCTGGCCCTGGCCTTCGGAGCTTCCGTGCCCAGGCAAGTCCAGCGCAAAAACATTTACCCCAGGCAGATCTCTGGCGCAGGACGGCCAGCCCAGGTGATTGCCCCCGGAGCCATGAATGAGAACCAGGTTTTGGGGGTTATCTGTGCTGCTGGCGCTAAAATGTATTTTCCCGAATTGAGTTTCTGCAAAAGGCATGATGCCCCCTTATTTTTAGTCATCCTGCCGGGGGAAAAGCATGTATCGCATCCATCCCAGCATTGTGTTGTTTTTGTGGGCGTTGCGATCCGCCTTTTCCAGCATCCGTTGAGTCTGCTCAAAATTACGGTAGATTGCCTCGCGTCCTGTGACAGGCCTGTCCGGGTCAAGCTCCTTTACCACGCGGGCCGGGTTGCCGACAGCCACGCAGTGGGGCGGAATATCGCGCACCACAACCGCGCCGGCCCCTACAACGGAATTATCGCCAATGGTAACACCCTTGCACACTATGGCGTTGTTGCCTATCCACACATTATCGCCGATGGTCACCGGCGCAGTGGCTCCCACGGGCATTGCCCTGTCGTACAGGCCGTGCCAGTCTGCATCTGTTATGTAGGAGCCGTGGGCAAACATGACGCCGTTGCCAACAGTGATGGAAGTGGCGCAGTGAATGCGAACCGATGGGCAGATCAGCACAAAATCGCCCATCTTGATTATGCCCTGGCCGGCCCACCTTTCCTGCTCCTTTTGGGAAGGTGTATAGGGAGCTTCGGAATCGGCATGGATGAGGTCGCTAAGCTCCTCCAGATCGCTTTGCGCCCAGCTCACAATGTGAACCTTTGCCTCCTTGTCGGCAATTATCATGGCATGATCGCCCAAAGAGACATTGTAGCCGAATATGTTAACACACCAGGGCCTTACAATGGTGGGCGACTTGCCCAGGTGCTTGAACTGGGGCCGCAGATAGCGGTTTGTGTACCAGGCCATGAAGCGGGCCTGGGCATCCTTTACAAATGTTGGCCGGTGATCTTTTCGCACAGTGCTCTATCAGTCGCCGCACTAGGCAGCGGAAACCTTTTTGGGGTTATTATTGATCTGCTCTTCCCGCTCAAGCAGCCCTTTTTCCGAAGGATGCTCAAAAACGCGCGAACCACGGGTCCATCCGTAAAGGGCATCCCCTGCCAGAAGAACTGCCGCCGTGGTCCATGTTGTGCGCTCAAGGGGCCAGACAACCGAATCCGGATAGGTGCAGCCGGTCCAGTAGAGGCCGCACTCGTGGCAACTGTCCTTTAGCCAGGAGAAGATTTGCCCGCCCTGCTCATAAAGGCCGCAGGCCGCAAGGGCCAGAATCAGCTCCGAGCTTTCGGCCATTGTGACCCAGGGCCTTTCAGCCACGCATTTAACCCCCCAATGCTCCACCACAAAGCGATCCCAAAAATCGGCAATGCGCTTTTTTGCCTCATCGCCCTGAAGGGCGCCGCAAAGCACGGGGTAGTACCAGTCCATGGAATAGCGGGACTTGGATGCATCGAAAAGATGGCGGCGGCAGCGGATGGCCTTGCCCAGCTTGCGGGCGGCCAGCTCCCATTGGGGTTTTGTGCGTCCCAGCAACCCGGCAAGCGCCAGACCGCAGCGCAAAGAAAGGTAAATGGAGCAACTGCCCGTGAGCAAGGCCCTTTTCTCCACAGTTCCGTCATCGGAAACGCTCCAGTAAATGGGGCCTTCCGGCGACTGAAGCGCCACGGTAAAGTCCAGTGCCGCCCTTACTGTGGGCCACATCTCCTTTACAATGGCAAGGTCCCCCTCCACCAGAAAATGGTGGTAAACCCCAACGGCAATGTAGG
This sequence comes from Desulfatibacillaceae bacterium, assembly GCA_030018745.1. Lineage (GTDB taxonomy): Bacteria > Desulfobacterota > Desulfobacteria > Desulfobacterales > Desulfatibacillaceae > JAGVAW01. Next base: position 1,936 of record JASEHB010000401.1, read on the forward strand.
AGGTCATGTTGGGGTCCTTGCGCCTCTCCTTGGGCTTGCCGTCTTCATAGGAAGCATAAAGGCTGCCGTCAGCCATCTGATTTCTGGCTGTCCACAGGTAGGCCTTTGCAGCCTCGTCTCCAAAGCCTGCAACCGTGAGTCCCATTGCACTTTCCACATGATCCCAGGGGTCGGTCTTGCCTTCAAGTGACCAGGGGATTTCGCCGGAAGCCTTCTGCACAGCAAGAATTGCCCGCGCCATGCGCTCAATGTTCACGGCCTGGCGGGCCGGTTGCTTTTTCAGATTGGTCTTCATCCGGACTCCTGTTTCAGGAAATACAGCACCAGGCTCTTGGCCAGAACCGTACCAAGCTTGCGATCCGCCAGGGCGGTCAGCCTGGGCCGCCGGGTGATATTGTCTTTGAGCAGGCGCTCATAGGCGCCAGCAGCCTTGTCCCAAAATACGCCCCGGTCCGCCACGCAGCGCAGCCACCAATAAGGCGTGTGCAAGCCGTGGGCAAGTTCTCTGCCGTAACACGAAAAACCGGCCTGGGCAAACAGTTTGCGAAGCACATCCTCTTTATATATGCGCCGGTGTCCTGCGGCAAGCTCCGGATAATGCGGATTGAGCCGCCAGCAGACCTTTTCCGGAAAAGCCCTTGGGACACTCACTGCACATCTTGCGCCGGGTTTGGCGACCCTTGCCATTTCGCTTACGGCAAGGGCATCATCTTCAATGTGCTCAAGAACCTCCGAGCAGATGAGCGCATCAAAGGCCCTGTCTTTGAAAGGCAGGCGGCCCGCATCGGCCACCATCTGCAAGGCCAGGCCCCCGCCGTGGATTTTTTTGGCAGCCATGTCCGACATCATGAACTGGGCCTGAAGCGCGCAGAACTCGGAAAGGTCTGTGCTTACCACCTCCACCTTTTCAAGATGAAAAGCCTGCCATGAATGCCGCCCAGGGCCGCAGCCTATGTCCAGAATGCGCGAGCCGGGCTTGATGTCCATCCTGTCCAGGTCAATGGTGAGCAAAGCCCTTACCGCCTTTCCACACGGAAAAGCCCCGCATGGCCAAAAGGATTATGCGCCTTCATCTGCACCACAACAGCCCCTGCGCCAATACCTGTCAAATCCGCAGTAACAGACAGTCCCACAAGCGTAAAAGCAATAATTAACATGGGCTGCCGACTCTTACAAGTGGTTCAGGCAATACTGCAGGGCCAGCGCATTTGAAAAAGAACGAATTTTTTGGGTTTTCTTCCCGGATATGGCAACAAGCCGTCATGCTCGCTTTAGGCTTTGCATACAGAAGAAAATGACGGTTCCGGTTCTTTTTGAGCAATCTGCTTTTTTTTCGTGCTTTTCGT
>JASEHB010000402.1 GCA_030018745.1 Desulfatibacillaceae bacterium
GCTTTTTGCCTGGGTTTTTCGCCGGACGAGTGGCAGGCCCTGGAAAAATATCTCCACAAGAAGGGGGTTGACAGGAAAACCGCCCTGGATGCAGGCCTTGTTGTGGAAAAAGAAGGCCGCACCTATGACCGTTTCCGCAACCGCATAATGTTTCCCATCGCCAACATTCATGGCCAGGTCTTGGGCTTCGGCGGCAGGGTCATGGATGATTCCCTGCCAAAATATCTAAACAGCCCCCAAAGCCCGGTTTACGACAAAAAGCGCGTTCTCTACGGCCTGGGCGAAGCCATGGTCCAGGCCCGCAAAAGCGGCATCCTTTTTGTGGTGGAAGGCTACTTTGACATGCTGGCCCTTTGGGCTGCGGGAATAAAAAATGCAGCAGCCACCTGCGGCACGGCCCTTTCCCAAGAGCATGCAAGCACCATGAAGGGCTATGCCAAAAAGGTTGTGCTGGTTTTTGATGCAGACCTGGCAGGCCAGAAGGCCGCGGAAAGAAGCCTGCCCATTTTCATGTCCCAGGGCCTTGAAGCCAGCGTCATGGTTCTGCCCCAGGGCCACGACCCGGACAGCTTTGTGCGGGAATACGGGGCGCAGGCCTTTGAGGATGCTGCCCAAAAAAGCCTTTCAATAATGGATTTTCTCACCAGGGCCGCCCTTGCCCGTCATGGGGAGAGCATTCAGGGCCGGGCCGCGGCAGCAGATGAGCTTGCCGCGCATCTGCGGGCCATTGACGATTCTGTTATCCGCTCCCTCTATATAAAGCGCGTGGCAACCCGTCTCAATGTGCAGGAAAGCGCCATTGTCCAGAAGGTGAACGCTGTCGGCAAAAAAATGCGCCGCCAGCCCGGCCAGGAGCAGGAAAAGCTCGCCCCAAAAGCCTCAAGCCTGGAAAAGGAGCTTGCAACCATGATGCTCCACAAGCCGGATATAATATCTTCAGTGCGCGAAAGAGGGCTTCTGGCCTTTTTTGAAAACCCTGCTTACAGGGCAATAGCCCAGGTTCTTATAGTCAGGGCCAGGGACTTGCATGAAAATCCGGATTTCAACCTGCTTGCATTTCTTGATGACCCGGAGCAGCGCCGCCTTGTGGCAGAGCTTTATTCTTTCAACCCGGACCCGGACCCGGTCTATCTGTTGAACCTTGTGGATCAGTGCGCCGCCAGATGCGAGCGAATGACCACCGCCGAGCTGCTGAACAAGCTAAAGCTTGCCGATGAGCAGAATGACAAGGCCTTACGAGACATTTGTCTTGCCAAACTTAATCCAAAGAAAACCAGGGTGAATATAAATTCCCAAAACGGGACAATTCCCGCAAGGAGCCCCAATCAATGACCAAGGAGTCCAAAGCGGACAAAAAAGAAAAAAAGGCAACCCAGCAGGCTGAACTCCAGGATCTTATCGACAAGGGCAAAAAGCAGGGCTACCTCACCTATGAGGAACTCAACGAGGCCCTGCCCGAAGACATGGTTTCTTCAGATCAGATTGATGAAACCTTGATGATGTTCGATGAGCTGGACATTGACATTTTGGATGGCAAGCGCGTCAAGGTGGCAGACAGCGCCAAGGGCGATTCGGACCGCACTTCCGATGACGACACCCCTGATCTGCCCGATGCGGCCGTCTCCACGGACCCGGTGAAGCTCTATCTGCGGGAAATGGGCATGGTTTCCCTGCTGTCCCGCGAGGGGGAGATCGAAATCGCCAAAAAAATCGAGGAGGGCGAGCAGGAGATTTTGAAGGCCCTTCTGGAAACCACGGTGGGCGTGGAGTGCATACTGTTTTTGTGCAAGCAGATGGTGGAAGGCCAGGTTAAGCTCAAGGAGGTCTTCAGGGATGTGGACGAAGGGGATGCCTATGTGGAGGAATCCGCCCAGATGGAAAAGGTGGTGGAAATCCTTTCCCAGATGACCGTCATCCATCTTGAGAACTCGTCCCTGCGGGAAAGGCTTTTCACCAACAAGCCGCCCCTGGATGCCGAGGAGCGCCGCCGGGTGCGCCGAAGCGTCAACCGCAGAAACCGCCGCATCTTCATGCTCATGAAGGACTGGCGACTGGAGCATCAGGTTGTTGCCGACATTGAGGAGCGCATTTACGCAGACATTGACTGGTTCGAGTCCATGCACAAAAGGCTTTCGGAATGCGCCGAGGATATGGGCATGACCCTTTCCGATCTGCGGACTCACTGCGACAAGGAGGCTGGCTTCTGCCGGTATGCAGCCAAAACCTGCTCCCTGCCCAAAAACGACATCAAACAGTATTTTAAGGAAATACGGGCAATTCAGGATGCACTGCGGGAGCGCGAGCTTTTCCTCAAGGCCAATTCCCTGGCTTTGAAAAGGGTAAGGGCCTGTGTGGAGGAAGGCCGCTACAAGGCCAAAGATGCCAAGGCCGAGCTTATCCGCGCCAACCTGCGCCTTGTGGTGAGCATTGCAAAAAAATACACCAACCGGGGCCTTCAGTTTCTGGATCTCATTCAGGAAGGCAACATCGGCCTTATGAAGGCTGTGGACAAGTTCGAGTACCGCCGGGGCTACAAGTTCTCCACATACGCCACATGGTGGATTCGCCAGGCCATAACCCGCGCCATAGCAGACCAGGCCCGCACCATCCGCATACCTGTTCACATGATAGAGACCATCAACAAGCTTATCCGCACCTCCCGCTACCTGGTTCAGGAGCTTGGCCGGGAGCCGACCCCGGAGGAAATCGCCGAAAAAATGGAGTTCCCGCTGGAAAAGGTGCGGCGGGTGCTTAAAATCGCCAAGGAGCCTATAAGCCTTGAAACACCCATAGGCGAGGAGGAGGACAGCCACCTGGGCGATTTTATTGAGGACAAGAAGTTCATGCTGCCCTCCGAGGCTGCCATAAGCCTCAACCTTGCGGAGCAGACGCGAAAGGTGCTCGCAACGCTCACCCCGCGTGAGGAAAAGGTGCTGCGCATGAGGTTTGGCATAGGCGAAAAGGCAGACCACACCCTTGAAGAGGTGGGCAAGGACTTTTCCGTCACCCGCGAGCGCATACGCCAGATAGAGGCCAAAGCTCTGCGCAAGCTGCGGCATCCATCCCGCAGCCACAAGCTTAAAAGCTTCATTGAATCCTGACCCCTTTGGCAGAGCGGTTTTTTTTGCATTCACGCAAAAAAAACCGGCTTTGCAGGTTGACAGGGCCAGGCATAAGGTGCTTTTATATTAAGTTACCCAGGGCACGGGCCCATAGCTCAGCTGGAAGAGCCACCGGCTCATAACCGGTCGGTCCCTGGT
>JASEHB010000403.1 GCA_030018745.1 Desulfatibacillaceae bacterium
CCCTCCCTATACATACAGGGCGGTTCCAGGTGGTGCGTGGGCAAGGCTTGCGGGGTGAGCCGGGGCGAAGGTGTACTGTTAGTACATCGAGACCCGGCGATACCCTGCGTAACGCAGCCCACGCCCGCCCGGAACCGCCCCTCCTGTTATCCGCCGAAGGATTCGTCTGGCATATCCACCGCCGCCGAATCCGCTGCTGCAATGGCGTCCATCTTGCCCATGGTTCCCGGCAGTATGGAGTTTATGAAGTAGCGGGCGCTGCCTATCTGGCCAAGGTAAAAGGCTGCGTTCTTGTTTTTGGCGGCAGCCGCATTCACGGCAGCCTCATCGCTTCCGCCTGCAAGCCCGGCAAGCTTGGGTGCGGCGACAGTGGCCCTCCACAGAAGCATCCAGCCCATTATCACATCGCCCATGCAATCCAAAAAGGGCTTGGCATGGGAGAAAGCGGCCTTCACCTTGGCGCTCATGGCAGCCTTGCCAAGCTCCATGGCCACCTGGGCCAGCTTGCCTGTTGCATTTTCAAGGCTCTGGGCAATGGGGGCCAGCCCGTCAATTCCCTTGGCAATGGCCACGGTCTTGTTTATTTCGCCAAGCAGGTTCATAAAAAGCGCGCCCTGCTTCATGCCCATTTTGCGGCCCAATAAATCCATGGCCTGTATGCCGTTGGTGCCTTCGTATATGGAGTTGATTTTGGAGTCGCGGGCAAGCTGCTCAACCGGGAAGTCTTTTGTGTAGCCGTATCCGCCGTAAATCTGGATGGCCTCCACGCAGACCTCAAAGCCTTTGTCTGTGCAGTAGGACTTTATGATGGGCGTGAGCATATCAATTATGCCCTCGTAATAGGCCTTGTCCTGATCGTCCTTTGCTGTGGCAATGCGGTCAAAGCACCATGCTCCGTAGTAAACAAGGCTTCTCATGCCTTCGGTGAGCGACTTCATCCACGCAAGCATACGCCGCACATCCGGGTGGTTGATGATTGCAACCGGCTTGGCATCGGGGTTGGCAAATTCCAGCAGGTCCCGGCCCTGGAGGCGCTGGCGCGCGTAATCCAGCGCATACATATAGGCGGTGGAGGCATTGGATGCGCCGATGGCCCCAACAGCAAGCCGGGCCTCGTTCATCATGTAAAACATGACGCGCATTCCCTTGTTCGCCTCGCCAAGCAGCACGCCCTTGCATTTTCCCTTGCCGCCGAATGTTAGCTGGCAGGTGGCGCTTCCGTGCAGGCCCATCTTTTCTTCAATTCCTGTGCAGACCACATCATTATCTTCGCCAAGGCTGCCGTCTTCGTTGACCCATATTTTGGGCACGATGAAAAGGGATATGCCCTTGCTGCCCTTGGGTGCGCCTTCAATGCGGGCAAGAACCGGGTGGATGATGTTGGGGGCAAGGTCATGCTCGCCGTTGGTGATGAAAATCTTGTTGCCGGTGATGGTGTAGGTGCCGTCCCCGTTGGGCTTTGCGCTTGTTACAAGGTTGCCAACATCCGAGCCTGCTTCCGGCTCGGTGAGAACCATTGTGCCTGTCCAGTGGCCGGCATAGAGCTTTTTAAGATAAAGCTCCTTTTGCTTTGGCGTGCCGAAAATTTCTATCATTTTGGCGGTGCCGTGCCCGGCAAGGCCATAGGCAACAAAGGCAAAGGATGCGCCTATCATCCAGTCAAGCGCAGCCTGGCCGACTGAATGGGGAAAGCCCTGGCCGCCCACCTCCGGGTCTTCGGTCATGGCAATCCACTCGCCGTCCACCATTAGTTTATAGGGCTTCTTGTAGCAGGCAGGTGTGATGACCTTGCCGTTTTCAAAGCGCGCGCCGATTTCGTCTGATTCCTTTATGGTGGGCAAAATCTCCTTTATGGAAAAATTGCGGGCCTCGTTGACCAACAGATCAAAGGTCTTGCGGTTGAATTCCGCATAGCGCGGGTGAGCGCAAAGCTTTTCCACCTCAAGCTGCTCATACAAAACAAAATCCACATCCCTGCGGTCTGCAAGCACTTGTGCCATGATAATCTTCCTTTCTCCCCGTTAATAAAAACCCCTGTTTTGCAGGCTGTTATGCCGCCCCGGAAAACCATAACAAGGAAAAAACCGGGCGAAAATAAAAGCCGCTCCAAAACGCTGCCGGAAATATTAAATTGCTTAAAGCCTGTTGTTGGACCTGTCAAGCCTGCCAAACCTGACGAAATCCAAAAAAAGCTGCTGAAAAAAACTTTTTCACACTAGCACAAGAGGCTCTAACCCGCAATAGTTGGCAACACAGCGGTCAAAGCAGCAAAAGGATGACCATGATGAAGATGGTATCGGCCTGGAAGCTTGCGGACAAGAGAGGTGGTTGTCATCCCCCAACAAGCTTTGCCTTTGCAACGCCTGTCATGGTGACGGTGGCAAGGGCCACCTGGCGCTCATTTTGGGCTGCGCCGGATTTTGCGGGGCCGGATTTTGCGGGGCCGAGATTTTGCGAGCCGGGACTTGCGGTAGAGGGGCCTTGTGCGCCGGGATTCACTGGGCCGTGGCTTTGTGCGCCAAGGCCTGCTGCATTGGGGGCAGGAATATCGAAAACCTCGCTCTGGCCCACGATGATCTGCCTGCCATTGCGGATTATGCGGGAGCGGCATTCCAGCCGGTTGCCGGAAGCAGGCCGCAGGAAGTTGATTTTAAACTCTATGGTCAAAATCTGTATGCCTTCCGGCACAAGGGTGAAGGCTGCATAGCCTGCCGTGTGGTCTGCCATTGCAGCCAGAAGCCCGGCATGGATAAAGCCGTCCTGCTGGCGGTGATGGTCCTTTATGTTTATGTATGAGCAGAAGCGGCCTTCCAAAACCTCGCCTGCCTCAATTCCGCAAAAGGCGATAAACCCTTGGGTAAAATCCCTCTTCAAAAAATCCATGCGCTTTTCATCAAGCTCTTGGGTCATGACTAAAATCCTTGAAAAACAATCAAAGGCATTATCGAAAACACCCTCAAGTTTAAGGCCAGGGTAAAGACTCATAAAAATCCTTCACAAGACGATATACTTCTTCAAAATCCGGCAAATCATCCTCCAATTCATCCTGCAAAGTATCATATTCTTTTCGGGAACGGCTTATAACGCCTTTTGCTGATATTGAAAACTTAGATACCTCTAAACCCCTGGAGCTTGATTTTTTAATCAACACATTAAGAATATTGAGTTTATCATCATAAGATATTTTGATATTGCTTAAATCAGCAATGTTTCATAAAGAAGAAGTTGAAA
>JASEHB010000404.1 GCA_030018745.1 Desulfatibacillaceae bacterium
GGTGTACTTTTTGTACATCGAGTTCCTGCACGGCGAAGCGCAACGCAGCTATCGTCTCCCTGGGGCCGCCCTTACCTAGGCAGAAGCCATTGGAGGGAGCCTTTTTTGAGACTTATAGCCGCCTCCGGGCATATCTCCGCGCAGCAGTAGCAGCGGATGCATTTTTTGTGGTCAAAGGAGGGGGTTTTGGCCTTGCCCTGATTCTTGTCTATGGCATGGGCCGGGCATATTTTAAGGCACTGGTAGCAGAGAACGCACTTTTCATCCTGGGGCACGGGCTTTTCCGTGAAAAGGTTCCGCACGGTGCGGGTGGCCAGCGGCCCGCGCCACATGTTGGAGAAAAATGTGTTCTTTGAAGGCTTGAAATCCTTGATGCCAAAGCTTTCCGGGCTTTGGCCCACAATTTCAATTTCCTCTTGGGAGCTAACAAAGCAGGCCCTGGCAAAGCCCTCTGTTATGGTTCTCACCTTTTCAATTGGCAGGCCCAAAAGCTTTACTGCAACCCAGTCAACAGCCACCGCATCTTTGCCCGCAAGAATTGCGCCTATGTGCCGCGGCGTGCCGGAGGGGCCTGGCCCCTCCCCTTCCATGCCCACAACAGCATCCATAAGGTGGATAAAGGTTTTGGGCTTTTCAAAAGCCGTGTGCAGGGCCTCGTTGAAATCCAGCAGAAAGTCTGCAAAGCTCTCCGGCGTGGGGGCCTTCATGTGCCAGCGGGACTTTTGCAGGCCAGGAATAAGCCCGAAAAGGTTTTTCACGGCGCCAGTCATATAGGTTATGCCGTGGGTTTTGAGCTTGGGCAGGTTCAAAATTATATCCGCATCAAAGGCCGCATGGCTTATCTCAAACCGTTTAAACTGGTTTTGGCCTTCGTGCAAAAGCACGGCAGAATCGTTTTCATCAGCCATTTCAAGGCCAAATTCTTCAACCACAGCCGCCATGCCCGTTTTTTTAAGGGCCTTTGAAAGGCTTGTTATGGCCGGAGACTCGCACACAACAGCCCTTCCCTTGTTTTCAGCCACAACGCGGGCTGCTGCCCGGAAAAATTCGTGATGTGTGGTGACAGCCCTTTCCGGCCCCACTCCCACAAGCAGATTGGGCTTTATGAGCACGGTTTTGCCCGAAAAGTCCTTGACATCAAAGCCAATTCCGGCAAGGCTGCTGCAAATAAGCTTGTAGAGCCTTTCCGGGTCGTAGCTGTCACATTTTTGGAGAGAGACCTGCGCCATAAAAAAGACCCCCTTCAAAGCAGATTAAAAGCCAGCAGGATGTTGCCATAAGGCTGCGATTAGGTTAACCCTTGGGCCGGTAAATTGAAATAAAAAAAATACCGCTTAAAGGAGCTTTTTTCAAAAATGCACCCTTTTGACAGAGATACGGCCCTTACCCCGGCAGGCCCTGGCCGCTACGAGCTGGCTGTTTCCGATGAATGGTCCATAAACCGCACAGCCAACGGCGGCTACATAATGGCCATCATGGCGCTGGCCATGGGCAAGGAGACAGACAAGCAGGCCACGCCCATTATCACCGTCAACTACACGGGCAGATGCGAGCCAAAGCCTGCCCTTATAACTGTGGAGAAAATTGCCCAGTCTGGCCGCTTTGACCGCTTTTGCGCCTCCTTGAGCCAGGATGGCAAGGAAAGGGCGCGCGCCTTTGGAACCTTTGCCCAGGCCCCTGAAAAGGAGAGCCTGCGGCTCTATGAGGCTGCTCCGCCCCAGGTGGCTGCATTTGAAAGCTGCATACAGATGCCCAAAATGGACAATTATTCCCTTTACGGGCACATGGATGTGCGGCTGGACCCGGAATGCTCCGGCTGGTTTGCAGGAAGCCTTGCGGAGCGCTCAATCCAGAAGGGATGGGGCGCATTCCGCCAGGAAAGGGAGCTGGACCTGCCTGCCGTGCTGCTTGTTGCAGACAGCCTTCCCCCTGCCGTTATGGTGAGCCAGGGCATTCTAACCTGGGTTCCCACAATAGAAATGTCGGTAAATGTGCGCAACCTGCCAAAATCAGGACGCTTGAAGTGCATTTTTGAAAGCCGCTTTGTGGATGGCGGCATGGTTGAGGAGGACGGCCAGGTATGGGACGGGGATACCCTTGTGGCCATAAGCCGCCAGATCGCCCTTTTCCGCAAGTAAAGCCTTTGCGCTTTTTTGCCTTGACCGGTTTGGCACCAAAAAAAACTTATGCCGCAGCCTTGCCTTTGGCCTTTTGGACCGCAGGAGAGTTGCCGCACAACTCTTGGAGCAGCTTGTCCTTTTCCTCCCAAAGTCTGTTCAGAAACTCCTGAAAGCTTGCTGCATAAGCAGGGTCGCCAAAGTAGTCCCCCTGCATATCAGCGGTTATGGGCAGGGTGTCAACCCGCACGCAGATGCGGTCAATGCGCCCGCAAACAAAGTCCCAGAAGCTTTTTTTGCCGCTGGGGTAGGCAATGGTAACATTGACTATCTTTTTTAAGGTTGTGCCCATTGCGCCAAGCACAAATGCCACGCCGCCGGCCTTTGGCCTTAAAAGGTTTGCATAGGGAGACTGCTGGCGCATATGCTTTTCGGGGGTAAGCCTTGTCCCTTCCACAAAATTCATCACAGAAACAGGATGCTTCACAAACTTTTCGCAGGCTTTTTTGGTTGTTTCAAGGTCCTTGCCGCGAAGGTGCGGATTTTTTTCAAGAAATTCCTTTGAATGGCGCTGCATGAAAGGAAAGTCCAAGGCCCACCATGCAAGGCCCAGAAGGGGAACCCATATAAGCTCCTTTTTGAGGAAGAACTTCAAAAAGGGGATTTTGCGGAAAAACACGGTCTGCAAGACAAGAATGTCCGTCCACGACTGATGGTTTGACATCACCAGATACCAGCCGTCCATGTCCAGATCATCAAGGCCCTGAACATCCCATTCCACCTTGTTGACAAGGCGCATGAAAAAGCAGTTGGCCCCCACCCAGGCGGATGCGATTTTTTTCAGCACAATGTTACACAGGTTTGTGAAAGGCTCTATTGGAATAATAAACTTGAGAAGGGAGATGAGCATGATAAGTAAAAAGCCGACAAAGGTGTTGATAAAATAAAGAGAAACCACAATGCAGCCCCGCACTGTGGCCGGCAGAAAGCTTAACATCTATTTTTCCCTTCCCCAAAAAAAAGCCAAAATAAGACCCGCAGCCAAAAAATAAGGCACTAGTACCATGTAACATTGACATTTTCGTATATATATGATAAGTTCATGG
>JASEHB010000406.1 GCA_030018745.1 Desulfatibacillaceae bacterium
GGCGCGCGAGCTGGGCAGGAACGAGGTGTACTTTTTGTACATCGAGTTCCTGCACGGCGAAGCGCAACGCAGCTATCGTTTTCCTGGGGCCGCCCCTCTATCTTAATTGTTTTTTGTCAACCTTGCCTACTACCGTCAGCGGCATGGCATTGGTGAACTCAATTTTCTTGGGAATCTTGTAAGGCGCCATGGTCTCCTTGCAAAAGGCAAGGATTTTTTCCTCAAGGGCCTTGGGGTCTTTGGATTTTGCCGACTCCTTAAGCTGGATGACGGCCTTTACTATCTCGCTGCCGGGCCTGTCAGGATTTTTTTCGCCCACAATGGCGCAGAACTCCACCTCCGGCACCTTGTAGAGGCCTTCCTCCACCTCGCGGGAAAAGACCTTGTAGCCGCCCACATTGAGCATGTCCTTTGCCCGGTCAACAATGAAGAAAAAGCCGTCCTCATCCATGCGCACAACATCGCCCGTGAAAAGCCAGCGCTCTCCGCCAATATTCCATACAGCATGGTCGGTCTCTTCGGGCTTGTTGTGGTAGCGGGCCATAACCTGGGGGCCGCTCACTGCAAGCTCGCCCTCCTGGCCGGGGGGCACCTCTTTGGTGCGGTCCTCGGTATCCACCACCCTTACCTTTGTATTGGGCAGGGGCAGGCCCACCGAGCCTATGCGGCTTTGGCCCCTGTAGGGGTTGCCTGTTATCAGGGGCGAAGTTTCCGTCATGCCGTAAACTTCCAGCACCTTACCTTTGCCCACAATTTCCTCCATGGCATTTATGCCTTTTTCGGAAAAAGGTGCGGCCCCTGAGACGCATACCCGCAGGTTGGAGAAATCCAGGGTCTTGAACCTGGGGTTGTCCATGAGCATGTGGTAGAGGGTGGGCACATTGGCCATGACCGTTACCTTGTGCGTTTCTATCATGTTGCAGATGAGGTTTGTGTCCCTGGGGTCGGGGATGAGGCATTGGGGGTTGGAGGTTACCATTGCAGCAAGGCCGAATATCTGGCCTGCCTGATGGAAGAAGGGAAATCCGGAGCAGAATACATCCTTGCCGGGGGTGAACTGTGTCCAGGCGTTCACCTGGCAGTAATTCGCCACAAGGTTGCCGTGGGTCAGCACAACACCCTTGGGCAGTCCGGTTGTGCCGCCGGTGTACTGGATGAGGGCGGCGTCATCCTGGGTTAAGGAGGGTTTTTCAATGCGCGCGGGGTATTTTTTGAGCACATCGGAAAAGTTTACCACCTTTTTGCCGGAAATGGGCATGACCTTGCCTGTGGGCACCTTTTTTAAGAGCTTGCCCAGGATGCGCTTGTAGGCAGGCAGAAAATCCGCAACATTTGCCACCAGCACAAACTTTAAATCCGGCACCTGGTCGCTTACTGGCAATAGCTTCTGCTCAAAGAGAAAGTCTAATGTGACAAGGGCCTTGGCTCCGGAGTCGTTAATCTGGTAGGCCAGCTCCTTTGGTGTAAGCAGTGCGGACACGCCTGTGGATGCTGTCCCTGCCCTCATGCTGGCCAGCAGGGTTATAAGGTATTGAGGAATGTTGGGCAGGTGAATGCCAATTACATCGCCCGGCCCCATGCCGTTTTCCTGCATGAATGCCCCAATGCTTGAAGACATGTCCATCAACTGGCCAAAGCTTACCGCCACGCCCATGAAATACATGCCCGGCCTCTCCGGAAAAGCGCCAACGCCTTTTTCCAGAAGATCGGCAAAGCTTATGTTTTTTGGGATTTTCACATCCGGCAAAACGGTGTCATCGTAATTGGCAAGCCAGGGTCTGTCCTCGTAGCGCATGGGCTGTTCCTTTCATGTTTTGGCCGGGGCGGTTTTCTTTTGCTCCGGGCAGGGCAAGTTGCCTTGACAGAAGGGTAAGCGTAGGAAAATCCGGCCAGCCCCGGAATCCATTGAATCCCAATAGGCTGCAAGTGGCCAGGTCACAGACCGGAGCCTTTTTTGCAAAAGGCTACCCATTGCAAGCGACTGCAAGGCATAAATTTGAAAAGAAGAAAAAAGTTACAGGTTTTCAAGTATAACAGCCAGGACGCAAAAAGCCAAGAAGAACCGCAAGGCGCTTTGGGCAGAGCGGTTTGTATGGGTGATAAGCCGCTGGCGGATTGCTGTTTCCGGGCAGGGCTTCCAGCAGAAAACAAAAAAGGGGATGATTCTTTTTTAATTCAGGATGTAATGTTCAGGATTGACCGGAATGCCATGAACATGGATTTCATAATGAAGATGAGAGCCGGTGGAGCGGCCCGTGTTGCCCACTTGGGCGACCACATCCCCGCGGGCCACCCAGTCTCCCTTGTTGACCAGGGACTTGTTGACATGGGCATAGCGGGTGACAATGCCATAACCGTGATCAATGACAACCACCCGGCCTAAAGATCCCTTCCACCCCGTGAAGGTTACCCGCCCCTTGGCTGGGGCTATTATTTCCGTGCCTTTGGGTGCGGCAATGTCAAGACCCCGGTGGAACTCTTTTGCGTTGGTGAAGGGCGATGCACGATAACCGAACCTGGAGGAAATCCACCCGTCAACAGGAATGACCGAAGGGGTGCATAAAAGAAGATCCCTTTTCTGCTCCAGGGCCAGCACAAGGTTGTCCAGGTTCTGGTGCTGGATATTGGATGCCAGAAGAAGTTCTTGGGCAGCCTCGTGCATTTCCCTTACCAGACCGCCGTGACTCACCTCCGGCTCAAGTCCTGTGGGAAGCTCTGCGGGCATGAAGCCGCCAATGCCAAGCACTCCGTCAGATTCGCCGGGTTTGGCAAGGTCTGTCATTACCCTTATGCGCTGCTCAAACTGCTGCATACTTTCCAGGGAATCGCGGAATGAATTTATTTTTTGGGCAAAAAGCCGAAGCTGATCGCGCTGGTTGGCAAGATGCTGCTCCTGAAGAGCCACGGTGCGGGCAAGCTGCTCCGACTGGGACTGCATTGACTTGAGGTTGCTCCAGTCCCAGGCAAGCAGGCCAGCCCCTGCGGCCATTGCCGCAAAAAACAGCAGAACCGCAGCAAGGCCCCGGAAGGAAACACGAAACTGTCGGGGTGCGGCGGTGCTGTCTGGAATTAGATAAACCGTATATTTTTTTGACATGGCGCTCTGTTGCGTAAAGTAATACCTGATATCCGTATGTTAGCGGGCGATATTATTCATATGAAACACGCCTGTCAAGACTTGGGAGACTTCTCCCCTTTCGCGCGGGCATCTTTAAAAATAC
>JASEHB010000405.1:0-328 GCA_030018745.1 Desulfatibacillaceae bacterium
TTCTTACTGCTTCAATGTGTTTATGACCATCCCTGTTATGACCTTGGGATAAAAATAGGTTGATTTGCGGGGCATGGTAAGGCCTGCACGGGCAACGGCCCTTACCTGCTCAATGCGGGTGGGGTTTAAAACAAAACCTGCGGACATGCGGCCCGAACGCACCTCGTTGTAAACCTCCAGCGCGCTTGTGGTGTAGTGGATGAAGTCGTGATCATCCAGGTCTTTTGCTGTCAGGCCAAGCATCTTCTCAAAAATGAGCATTGTAAGGGCAGACACATCCAGATCCTGAAGCTCGCGCTCAAGGCTCTTTTCAAAAAGCCTTTCCATG
>JASEHB010000405.1:338-3221 GCA_030018745.1 Desulfatibacillaceae bacterium
GGGTAAGCACAAGAGGCGGAAAGCCCCCGGAAAGAACAGCGGCAATGGCTGTTTTATGCCCGGCCTTTTTTAAGGCTGTTGCAATTTCCTGCACCACCTGCTCTTGGGTTTTGCCTTTCTCATCAATCTTTTCCACAACAAAATAATCCGGCGCCTCTGCCGCGAACCTTTGCACAACATCGGCCTTAAGGCTTGTGAGAACCCGGTGCGCGGGAAGTATGATAAGCCCAGGGTCATTCATGGATGAAAGGTACATCATGACATAGCGGGCCGGGTGGTCATCCGGCAGGGGGCCTTGAGTTTCCTCAAGCCAGCCAAGGTAGTTGAGGGCTGTTTCGTAGCGGTGATGCCCGTCTGCTATGAAAAGCTCTTTGTCTGCAAGGGCAGCGGTTATCTGCTGGCAGATTGTTTCATCGGTCAGGCGCACAAGGGCGTGTTCCTGGCCGTCTGCGGCAGCAAAGGCAATGTCTTTTGGCCCTTGCTCCATGGCCTTTTGCATAATCGAGTAAACAGCGCCGTCTTCATCCGGAAAAAGGGAGAAAACAGACGAAAAATTGCTGTGGCACTGCTTGAAAAGGCCAAGCCTTTCGGATTTCACCTGGGAAAAGGTCTTTTCGTGGGGGCGGACCACTCCCTTGTCAAAGGCCTCCAGGCGGATTCTTGCAATAAGGCCAAGGCGGCGGTGCTTTTTGTTGTTTGCAGAAAAGCTCTGGCTGGTGACATAAAAGGCGGGCTTTTCATCCCTTACAAGTATGCCATCAGCAAGCCACTGCTCAAAATGCCTTGCAGCCCTTGTGTGCGGATTTTCTGTTTCAGAATCGTTGTCCTGGGCCTTGTTTAATATGAGCCTGATTATATTGTTGGGATGGGCTGCGTAAAAGGCATCCTGCTGGGTCTTGTTTATGACATCATAGGGCGGCGTGACCACAAGGGAAGGGTCGGATACCTTTTTGGGATTGTACAGTATGCCGCAAAACGGAACCACCTGGGCCATGATAATCTTCTTTCATCAAAAGTTGAAAATGGGCCGGAAAAGCCGTTATTCAGGGGCTTTTTTAAGCCCGGCAAAAAAATAAAAACTTTTTACTCCGTGGCTCCAATACACCCTATGAAAATCAACAGCAAGGTTTTTTTGGCCAGGGCAACCGCATTTGGAAAAAAAATAAAACCACAAACGAGTAGGGCGGTTTGAAGGGTTGAAAATTTAAGGCTGGCCCTGTTTTTTTGGCGGAATTCGGCAAAGAGGCGGTCAGGCCTAAAAAACCGGCATTATCCGGTTGTTACCCCAAATCCATTATCAGGGCCGATGTGTTGGACATAAAGATGACAAGACAGGTAACTTGTATAGGCAGGCAGGCTTTTTTTCAGAGAATGGTTTTAAGCACAGGGCATTTCCGGCAGATTTTCATTTTCTGCTCCCAGTCCTGCTGTTCTGTTCCGTCGCAGAAGGTTCCGTTTATGAGCCAGCAGAGCTTTCCTGCATCAAACTCCCAGGCAGGGCAATGGCTGCGGGTTTTGAGATCGCACTTTCTTGTTTCCCAGCAGGGGCCAAGCTGACGGAAGGATTCGCTCTTTTGGGAGAGCAGAAAGTAAACCTGGCGCTCCACATGGGATGGAACCTTGCGCCAGCCCTGCTCGTAGCTGTGAACGGCGCGCATGGAAACGCCAAGAAGAACAGCCATCTCCTTCTGGGTTTTGCCCAGGGTCTTTCTTGCTTTTAAAAACCTGGCTCCGCTCATTTTTTCTCCGCCTGGCAGCCTCCAGAACCCGCAATATGCGGGGCCTGAATGTGTTCGAAAGAAAGTTTGCAACAAATATCACGGTGTGATATAGCTTGTCAAGAAAATTACTTTTTAATAATCTGCTGATTAATTGATTAGTTAAGATTGTTTTCCGGCTAAATTGCACATCCTTGGAAGAAAAAAATTTCCCTTGACATGACCCTTTGTGATATGTAGAACTATCACAAAGTGACATTTAGGCAGGCGGGGTCGTTTGCCAGGGGGAAAAATGTTAAACTGTTAAAAGGGTTATGCTTGGCGGAATAAATGAGGATTTCCGGTGAAAAACATGCCTGAACCAAGCACTGCAATCAGCAAGGGTCAACTCAACCTGCCAGGGGCATCCCCCAATTTTGCAGCGGAGGTTTCCAGGCGGGCCAAAACCAGTGTGGGCCATTGTTTTCATTGCCTGGTCTGTGCTGCGGCCTGCCCCTTTCTTGCGCCAATGGGCTATCCGCCTGTTGGGATTCTGCGCCTGGTGCAGCTTGGCCAGGAAAAGGCCGCCTTGGAATCGGCCTCCATCTGGGGTTGCGTGGGCTGCCATTCCTGCTCCGATGCCTGCCCCAACAGCATTGATGTGGCTGCTGTAATGGATGTGCTCCGTGAAATGGCAATGGAAAGGGGCGTCAAAAATCCTGCGGGGGATATACTCTCCTTTCATCAGGAGGTTGTCTCCTCCATCGCAAAATACGGGCGCACACACAAGCTTTCCATAATGATGAAGTACAAGCTGGGCAACTGGGACTTGTTTTCGGATGCTGCAATGGGCACGAAAATGCTCTTAAAGGGAAAGCTTGACATCTTTCCTTCACGAATTTCGGACACAGCGGCCCTTAAAAGGCTTTTTGAGGCGGAAAACGGCAAGGAGGACTCATGCAAGGGCAAGCAATAAAAACCCTGTCCTTTTTTCCGGGCTGCTCGCTGGCTTCCGCCTCCACGGAGCACGCCGGCAGCCTTAAAGCCCTGTGCCGGTATCTGAATATCGAGCTTGCCGAGCTTGTGGATTGGAACTGCTGCGGAAGCTCATCGGCGCACAGCATAAACAGGCGGCTGGCAGACCGCCTTGCAGGAAGGAACCTTTCCCTTGCCCCGACCGGCAGGC
>JASEHB010000407.1 GCA_030018745.1 Desulfatibacillaceae bacterium
CTATTTTGTTTTGTGTGTCATCGGTCTTGTGATGATAATTGAAGGGATGCCCTATTTTCTTTTTCCAGACAAGCTCAAGACCGTTTTTGTGCAGATGCTGCAAACCCCTGACAAATCGTTGAGGGTCATGGGCTTTGTTCTCATGGCGCTTGGGCTTTTGCTGGTATATTTGGGAAGACGCTGAAAATGTCTCTTGATGAATCCGCATACAACCTTGATCTCTACGATTACCCGCTGGACAAAGAGCTTATCGCCCAGGTGCCAAGCAGGGAGCGCGCAGAATCCAGGCTCCTTTGCCTGAACAGGGCCACGGGCAAAATCACTCACCGCCGCTTTTCCCAGTTGCCGGAAATTCTTTTGCCAGATGACCTTCTTGTCATAAACGACACCCAGGTGATTAAGGCGCGGCTTTTGGGCCGCAAGGAAACAGGCGGCCAGGTTGAGACCCTTGTTATTGACTATGCCGCTGGAATGGAATCTGCCGCTAAAACAGGCAGCTTCCGCGCCCCATGCCTTTTGCGGGCCTCCAAACCATGCAGGCCGGGAATGCGCATTCTGTTTGACAAGGGTTATTCAGCCAGGGTTATTGCTGCTAATGATGGAAACTCCACCCTGGAGTTTTCCTGCGGGCAGGATGCACCCGCCATGTTTGAAGAAATAGGCCTCCCTCCCCTGCCCCCCTATATTCTGCGCCAGGGACAGGATACCCCTGTTGATGATTCAACCCGCTACCAGACAGTTTATGCCTGCAATGAAGGGGCGGTTGCCGCGCCCACTGCTGGCCTGCATTTTTCAGAACCTCTGCTGGAAGCCATAAGACAAAAGGGCATAGGCATTGCAACCGTAACCCTTCATGTGGGATATGGCACTTTCATGCCCGTGCGGGAGCATGATATCCGCAGGCACACCATGCACACCGAGCGATACAGCCTGCCCCAAAAAAGCGCGGATGCCATCAACCTCGCCAAAAAGGAGGGACGGCGGGTGATTGCCGTGGGAACCACCTGTGTGCGGACCATAGAATACTCCATCCGCAAAAACGGCCTTTTGGCGCAAGACAGCGGAGAGTGCGACCTTTTCATATATCCGGGCTTTTGCTTTCAGGTTGCAGATGGCCTTATAACCAATTTTCATGTCCCCCGCTCCAGCCTGCTTTTGCTGGTGAGCGCATTTGCAGGAAGGGAACAAATATTGGCTGCGTATTCAGAGGCAATGCGCGAAAAATACCGCTTTTTCAGCTATGGCGATGCCTCTTTTTTAGCCTGACCATAATTATAAAGGAGTAATTTTTTGCCTGCTCTTTCCTTTACTGTTGAAAAAACCAGCTCCCAGGCGCGGGCCGGATTTCTGCAAACCGCGCGGGGAAGCGTGATGACCCCGGCCTTCATGCCCGTTGGCACCCAGGCAACGGTCAAGTCTCTGACCCCTGAAGACCTGTTGGAGTGCAATGCCCAAATCATACTTGCAAACACCTATCACCTTTATCTGCGGCCAGGCATTGAGATCATAAAAGCCTTTTCGGGGCTTCACAATTTCATGCACTGGCAAAAGCCCATTCTGACAGACAGCGGCGGTTACCAGGTTTTTTCGCTAGCAGCCTTAAAAAAGCTCGATGAAAACGGCGTTACCTTCCAGTCCCACCTGGATGGCTCATCACACACCCTTACGCCGGAAAAGGCTGTTGCAATTCAAAAGGCCTTAAACAGCGATATCGCCATGTGTCTCGATGAGTGCATACCATATCCCGCCACCCGCGAGCAGGCGGAAAAATCCACGGCGCTAACAAAAAGGTGGGCAAAACGGTGCAAGGATGAGGCTATTGATAAAGGCTTTGAAAACGCCCTTTTTGGAATTGTGCAGGGGGGAATGTATGCAGACCTGCGTCGGCAGGCGGTTGGCGATATATGCGAAATAGGCTTTGACGGCTATGCGGTGGGCGGCCTTTCTGTGGGCGAACCCAGAGAAATGATGCTTGAGGCTGCTGCCAGCGCCCTGCCCCTTCTTCCGGCAGATCGGCCCCGCTACTGCATGGGCCTTGGCAAGCCCGAAGACCTTGTGGATCTGGTGGCTCTGGGTGCTGATATGTTCGACTGCGTTCTGCCCACCAGAAACGCCAGAAACGGACAGCTTTTTGTGCCCTGGGGAACCATAAACATAGCAAATGCAATTCATGCAAATGATCCGGCCCCCATAGACCCGGCCTGCACCTGCTACACCTGCCAAAATTACTCGCGGGCATATCTTCGCCATCTTTATCAGGCAAAAGAGCTTTTATCCTACCGGCTTAACACCATCCACAACATTCATTACTACCAGTGGCTCATGGCGGAAATGCGCCGGGCAATAATGGAGGATGCCTTTGACAGTTTTTATCGGCATTTCATGCAGGCCAGGGCGAACCAGGGATGATTTTTAGGCGGGCAAAAAGCCAAAAAGCGCATTTTTTACCGCATTTGTTATTCCCCGATTCCTTCCGCATGGTTTAAGCTTCTTGCCAGAACAAAAAGAAAATCCGAAAGGCGGTTGATGTAGGCAAGTATTGGCCCGGCCTCCGGTGGCTGGGGCTCAAGGCTTGCATAAAGGCCCGATATCTTTCTTTCAGCCCGGCGGCATACGGTTCTTGCAACATGGGCGCAGGCTGATGCAGGGCTGCCGCCCGGCAGAACAAAGCCCTTGAGCCTGGGCAGGGTCTTGTCCATTTCATCAATCCGTTTTTCCAGAGCATTGACCCTGCCGGGATTGACAGGGGCAAGGTGTTTTCGCTGGGGGCTTTTGCAATCGGTTGCAAGCCATGCGCTTATTGTCATCAGATCCTGCTGTACGCCCTTTAACTCCAGGTCAGTCTCATAATTGGCTGCAAGCGCCCTAACCATCCCAAGGCAGGAGACAAGCTCGTCAACATCTCCGTATGCCTCCACACGGGCGTTATTTTTACTCACCTTTTCACCGGAAAAAAGTGAAGTCTCTCCGCAATCGCCATTTCGGGTGTAAATGCTCATGAATTCTTTCTCCCCGGCCTTTTTGCAAGGGCCGGTCGCAAGATTTTTTTGAAAGGGAGTAAATCCGGCTCCAAAGGGTTGATTACCTTAACACATTGAGTTGGGGCATGACAATTTATAACAGGTTTGGCCTAAAAATAAACTTTCTGCTATGCTTGCTGCATTGAATAAAGAGCGCCCCTGAAAAAAACAACATGCAAATAAATTGAGGCAAAG
>JASEHB010000408.1 GCA_030018745.1 Desulfatibacillaceae bacterium
GTGCCCCCGGCATGAATCGAACATGCGGCACATGGATTAGGAATCCATTGCTCTATCCACTGAGCTACGGGGGCCTTTTATCTGGCGCTTTGGGCCGGGCGGCATTTTCGGGCCTGGCAGCCAAAAGGCCTGCCGCCAAAAGCCTGGCCGCGCAAAAAAAGTGCAGGCCCGCCATATCACCTGGCAAGGCTCTTTGCAAGCCCTGAATAAAGAGGCCTGTCCAAAAAGCCTCAAGGCCGGGCAAGCATCAGCCCGCCATGCGCTTTTTAAACTTTCAGCCTGCCATGCGCTTTGAAAGCTTTTTAAGCCCCTTTGCAAAGCCAAGCCTTGTGGCGTTTACAAGAACAGGCCCTGCAAGGGGGATTCTGGATTTGAAAGAAACGCTCCAGCGGACTGTGCAGCCGCTTCCCCTGGGAGCAACCTCCACCCGGCCCGTGTAATCCTTCATGGGAGAGCCTTCTGTGATGGTGTAGGTGTAGCCCCTTGGTGGGTCGTAGGAGGTTATCTCCTCCACAAAGCTTGTAGGCCCAACCTTTACCGAGCGCAGAGAGCCTGTGCTGTTGGGTTTGGCCGGGTCCTGGCCCGCCTTTATCCTTGCCAGTTTTATGCCTGCCCAAAGGCTCATGCGTGCCGGGTCGGAAAGCTCCTCAAAAACCGCATCCGGGCTTGCATGAAAATCTTGAACCACAACAAATTTCTGCAAGCCGTTGACCTTCTGGGAGGCCATGCTCATGGTGGCCAGGGAAAAATCGTAAGCATTCTTAAAGGTTGAACGGATAATTTTCATAAGCCCTCTGGTGTAAGAAATGCGCCGTAATCTAAAGCCCGCAGGCCTTCATTGTGTCGGAAACCTTGCGGTAAACATCGGAAAAGCGCAGCAGGCCCGCAATTTCCTTGCCTTCAAACACAAAAAGGGTGTCGTGGCGATGCATCACAAAAAGGTGGAAACACTTGGCAAGGGTGTCGTTTAAATCCACCTTCTGGCCGTCATCGGGCGGCTTTATAAACTCCTTGAGCTTCACGCCGCCGGACTTTTTGCAAAGCTCCTTGAAGGGGTTTTCCCAAAGCTGGTAATCCTCCTGCATGGATTTCCAGATGTACTGGAAGCCGCGCTTTTTGACCATGTCCTCTGCGTTGATTCTGGCGTAATTTGTCTCAAGTCCCCGCAGAAGATCAAAGGGCGATATTTTGCCGATAACCTTTCCCTTGTCGTCCTCCACAAGAAGAATCCTCTGCTCGGCCTGGCCGGAAAGAAACTTCTCCTGGGCAGCCTCCAGCGCCATTATGGCCTCAAAAAATGTGGCATTGGAAGATATTTTGGGAAATTTTGCAGCGGGAATCATAAGATCGCGAACCTTCATTTTTTCCATGATTTTTCCCTTTCATTATTTCCGGCAAGATAATGCGGCTGGACCTTGCAAGGCCTGCCTTCAAACAGCATTGCAGGCCTGCTTGGAGCCGACCTTCAACCGCCTTTGCCAATCCGTATTCCGTTTTGGGAAGTTGATGCAAACGCCGCCTGCAACTGATTAAGGCTGCAACACTCTATGAGCAGACCGGTTTTTTGTCAATAATGCGACATAATAAGACATCGCCGGGAAGGGCATTTTGACGGAGTGCAAAAGGCTGCCTTGCGCAAGTTTGAAGCCCTGATTGCTTTTGAAAAGGGATTTGCCTTTGCCGGTTATATGGTTATCTTGCTTGAGAAGTGGAAATGCTAATGATAATTTTTGCCAATTAACTGCCGCTGCCTGCAATGCGGCAGGTTTATGGGAGAAAAAAATGAAATCCTTGCCCATCAGCAATTCGACAACGGCCCATCTGTTCATGAAGCTCTCCTGGCAGACAGACAGCACAATCCACAAGGACTGCGTTTTTGTGGAAAAGGCCAACTTCTGGCGGGATATTCTTCCCAGCAGGCTGACAAGCGCCCTGACGGGAAAATGCGAGGGCGACTCGATAAGGGAAAGGCTTTGTGCTGCCGAGGCCTTCGGGCCGCGCAATCCGGCCCTTGTCCACGAGATAAGGCCATCGCAGATAGATATGGCAAGAACAGGCGGGCCGCTTGTGCCCGGCAGGCATTATCCCAAAGGCGTTATTGACGGCATGGCCGGAATCTACCCCCAGAACATAACCCCATTCCGCTGCCTTTTTGCAGACAGCCAGAAGGTTGTGGCGGATTTCAACCACCCCCTTGCAGGCAGGGATGTGGAGGTACAGATAAGGGTGGAGGCCGTGCGGCAAAAGGAGCGGGAGGGAGGCGGCTCCTGCCGCAACCTTGAGGACTGCCTGGGGCTTGGCCCTGGAATGCAGGCCCCTCTTGAGGGAGCCGCACCGCGGGTTTTTGAGCAGGGCGATTTTGGCCGGGAGAATGAGGCGGCAGACAGCCTTTTTTACGAAAAGCCCAGGCTTGTGAGCCACCTTGACGACACGGCCCTTAAAAATGTGAGCGAGTTTTACCGCGCCTTTTTGCAGCCGGGCATGGCGGTGCTGGATCTCATGGCAAGCTGGGATTCGCATATTCCGCAAGATATTGGCCTTGGAAGCCTTCAAGGCCTTGGCATGAACAGGGCCGAGCTTGAGCAGAACCCGCTTTTGAGCAGCTTTGAAGTGGCGGATTTGAACCTGAACCCTGCTCTGCCCTACAAGGATAATTCGTTTGATGCGGTTATCTGCACGGTTTCGGTGGAATATCTCACCTGGCCCCTTGCCGTGTTTGAGCAGGTTTTAAGGGTGCTAAAGCCCGGCGGGGTGTTTGCCATCACCTTTTCCAACAGGTGGTTCCCGCCAAAGGCCATAGAAATATGGAAGCATCTTCACGAGTTTGAGCGCCTGGGCCTGGTGGCGGATTACTTTGCAGCCACCCCCGGCTTTGGCAATGCCGCAACCTTTTCGCTGCAAGGCCTGCCCCGGCCAAAGGGCGATAAATACGCCAGGCAGTATGCTTTTTCGGACCCGGTTTTTGGCGTGTGGGCAAGAAAGGGCGACAAGGGCCGCCTGCCCGATGAGGACCCGCTGCCCTTGGGGTGATTTGCGCCGGGGCGGAAATGGGGTGGGGATAGCGGGGGCGCTGATGGCGGCTGATGGCCGGGCGGCGGAGACAGGCAGGGGCGGATGGCCGGGCGGTGTGCGGCGCACGCTGATGACCGGGGCGCTGATGGCCGCAAATGGCGCGTTTTTGGCTCATTGCGCCCGCG
>JASEHB010000409.1 GCA_030018745.1 Desulfatibacillaceae bacterium
CAAAATGAACTATAAAGGCAGAAAAACAGGCTCACAGTTGGCAAGAGGATGGTCAGGCAATAGAACAAAACGGCAGGGGGGAGCAAAAGAAAAAATGCCCCTCCCCTGCCGGATTTTTTATGCAGTTTTGCTGATGCTCACTGCGCAGACCTTGAACTCTGGAATTGCGGCAATCGGATCCAGGGCCGAGTTGGTGAGCTTGTTGGCAGCCGCCTCGGCGTAATGGAAGGGCAGAAAAACCGTTCCGTCCTCTGTGGCGTCACACACCCTTGCCCTTACAGTAATGGCCCCTCGCCGGGATTTCACCTCCACCATTTCGCCGTCTGCAACGCCAAGCCCCTGGGCGTCTGCGGGCGTTATCTCCAGGTAGCATTCTGGCGCGGCCTCGTTTAAGCCGTCAGACTTCATGGTCATGGTGCCCGTGTGATAATGGTAGATATGG
This sequence comes from Desulfatibacillaceae bacterium, assembly GCA_030018745.1. Classification (GTDB taxonomy): domain Bacteria; phylum Desulfobacterota; class Desulfobacteria; order Desulfobacterales; family Desulfatibacillaceae; genus JAGVAW01. The sequence continues at coordinate 443 of JASEHB010000409.1, forward strand.
CGGCCCGTGGTAAGGTAGTAGGGATATTGCTCATCAGGCTGCTCGTCCGGCGGAATCCATTCCACCGCATGGAGCACGCCAAGGCCGCAGGTGAACTGCTCCTTGTGCAGGCAGGGTGTTCCAGGGTGATCCGGGCCTGGGCAGGGCCAATGCAGGCCGTCATGCTCCAGCCTGTCGTAGCTCACGCCGCAGTAGGATGGAGTCACGCGGGCAATTTCCTCGAAAATGGCGCGGCTGTGAGCATAATTCATTGTGTAGCCCATGCGCCGGGCCAGTTCCACCAGAATCCACCAGTCATCCTTTGCCTGGCCCGGCGGGTTCACAGCCTTGCGCACCCGCTGAATCTTGCGTTCCGTATTGGAGAAGGTGCCGTCCTTTTCCGCAAAGCAGGCGCTTGGCAGCACCACATGGGCAAGCTGGGCGGTCTCCGTGAGGAAGATGTCCTGCACCACGAGAAAATCCAGATGCTCAAGGCAGGCCCTGGCATGGTCAATATCCGGGTCAGATACCATGGGATTTTCGCCGATTATGTAAAGGGCCTTGAGTTTTCCCTCGTGGGCGGCTGGCAGCATTCTGGTGGCTGTCATGCCTGGTTTTTCGCTCAAACCCGTAACGCCCCAGGCCTCCTCAAACTTCTTTTTGTTGTCTGCATTGGCAACAGGCTGATAGCCGGTATAGACATTGGGCAGCCCGCCCATGTCGCAGGCCCCCTGAACATTGTTCTGGCCCCGCAGGGGGTTGACCCCGCCGCCCTCCTTGCCCACATTGCCTGTAATCATGGCAAGGTTTGCAAGCGATTTTACATTGTCCGTGCCGCAGATGTGCTGGGTTATGCCCATTGTATAAAGAATGGAAGCAGACTTTGCCTTTGCAAATATCCTGGCAGCCTCCTCAATGTCTTCAGCCGGGATGCCGGTTATATCCTCAACAAATTCAGGCGTGTATTTTTCAACGGTTTTCTTCAGATCCTCAAAGCCCACGGTGCGGGTTTTCACATATTTTTCATCATAAAGCCCATCGCGGATAATGACATGAATCATGCCGTTTATCCACGCCACATCCGTGCCGAGCTTCTGGCGCATCCATAAAACCGAATGCCGGACCATGGGAATTTTGCGCGGGTCTGCCACAATTATTTTTGCATCTGCAAACCGCGCAGCCCGCTTTGCGTAGCAGGAGAGCACAGGGTGGTTTTCCGTGGTGTTGGACCCGGTGATGAGGATAGCCTTGGCCTTTTCCACATCGCCTATGGGGTTTGTCATTGCACCAGAGCCAAACGCTGCGGCCAGACCGGCCACGGTGGCGCTATGTCAGAGACGGGCGCAATGGTCCACATTGTTGGTTTTTATCACCGCACGGGCAAACTTCTGGGCTATGTAATTCTCCTCGTTTGTAACCCTGGCGCTGGTGAGCAGGCCAAAGGCGTCCGGGCCGTGGGCATCGCGGATTTCGCCCAGCTTTTTGGCCACAAGATCTAAAGCCTCATCCCATGAGGCCTCCCTGAATTGGCCGTTTTCCTTAATGAGGGGAGTGGTGAGCCTTTGCTCGTGGCCCACAAAGTGGAAGCCAAAGCGGCCCTTCACACACAGGCTGCCCCAGTTTGGTCCCACTTCCTCAACGCCCGTTACCTTCACAACCTTGTTATCCTTGATATGGAGCCACAACTGGCAGCCCACGCCGCAGTAAGAGCAGGTGGTGCGAACCTTTTTTGTTTCCCAGGGCCGAACCGTGTAGCGGGCGTTTTTTTCCACAAGCGCGCCAACAGGGCAGGCCTGAATGCACTCTCCGCAAAAAACGCAGTCCTCGTTGGCTAAAGGGAACTCGCCTGCCTTGGCTTCTCCGGGTACATAGTTGATTGCGTCATTCACCTGCACGCTGTTGCAGGCCTGGGCGCAGCGGCCACACCCTATGCAGCGGGCGTAATCGCGCACAATGAAGGGGTTTATCTCAACCTTGGGGAATTCCTGGGCCGGCTCCGGGGCGTTTTCGCCCTGAACCTGATACAAAAAGGCCAGGTTCTGCAACTCGCAGTCTCCCCATACAGGGCAAAGCTCCTGGGCATTGTCCCTGCCCTGCACAAGGGCCTGAAAGCGCTCCCATTCTCCGGGGCCTGTTCCGCACACCGCGCAGTTGTGGTTGCCCGATGATAAAAGGTTCTTTATCAGGGAGCGCCGCCTTGCCACCACTTTGGGTGACTCTGTGCGGATGACCATGCCCTGGCTTGCAGGGGTGTTGCAGGCTGTCACCAGGTCCGGCGCGCCTTCCACCTCCACGGCGCAAATGCCGCAAACGCCGGTGGGCATGGCTCTTTTCAAATAGCAAAGGGTGGGTATCTCAATGCCTATTTTTCTGGCGGCATCAAGTATGGTCTCACCTGTCTCAAAGGGAGCTGTTCTTCCGTTTATGATTATGCTCTGGCTGCTCATGGCACCTCGGTTATAATGCAAAAACCTTAAAAAAATGCTCAAAGGGCTTTATGCCCAAACTGCGCCAGCAAAAAAATTCACGGAATTCGTATAGCAGCTCGGTGTTTTTTGTCAACTGACATGAAACACAAACCAGGGCCGCCATACGCATAAAACCCTTTTCCGGGCAATCTCCATTCAAGGCCTGCGGCTATCGCCTTGCCCCCTCTTTTTTTTGGACAAATGCTTGACCTTCCTGTTAAGGCAATGGAAAATATTTTCTTTGTATGCTATTTTGGGCAATGAAGAAATTGAGCATATCCGCCTTGTTTTAAAGATTCAAAACAC
>JASEHB010000410.1 GCA_030018745.1 Desulfatibacillaceae bacterium
GATGATGCTGCTTTTTGCAGGCATTTGGTCTGGTTTTGGGCGCAATATTTTCTTTGGCGAAATTGCCCCACCTCCGCCGATGCTGCCTACTTCGGCCCTGGATGAGCCGGATGCAACCGCCCAGCCGGGCATTGTGAAAGATTTTGAGCCTGGAGAGCGGACAATAGGGATAAGGCTTTTTGGCCGCAGCGCAAGAAGTGGCGCAGCAGGCGGAGTCATGGGCGGCCTGGCTCCGGCCCAGGTTTTTCCTGGCGGCTTTCTAAATTCCGGCGATAGCTTTCAGGTACATTTTGCCGTGGACAAGGCCTCCTTTGTTTTTGTATTTTTTGAAGATTCATCGGGCGAGATTTCTCCTCTTTTAAGGGGAAAGGCCAGTGCAGGGGAATATTTTGTTCTTCCGGGCATAAACAACTGGTACACCCTTGATAATGTTGCTGGAACCGAAACCGTGTGGGTGCTTGCCACCCACAGGCCAATACCCGACTTTTACGAGCGGCTTGCGCTTTTGAGGGAAAAGGGCATGGATGCCGTAGGGGAAGTTTTCACCGACTCATACCAGCAGGTTTTTTCCTTTGAGCACAGGCCCTACTGATAAACAAGAAAGCTGGTTTGTTGAATAATTAAGCACAGGGCAGGGAGTGGCAAGCATGGCGGTTTATGAATACGAGCATATTGGGGATGCCTGCAAAATAGGCAGGGTGTTTGAAATTGTTCAGCCAATGGATGAAGCGCCCCTCAAGGCCTGCCCCCAATGCGGCGGGCCTGTCAAAAAACTCATATCCCTCACCCACATCTGCATTCCTGTTTCCAACACAACATACAGGGAAAAGGGATTCACCAAGCTGGTGCGCCGGGAGGACGGGGTTTATGAAAATGTTACCCGCCGCGATGGAGAGTCCCGCTTCATGGTGCGGGACAACCATGCCTCGGTTCCCGATATTTCCAAAATCATAACCGATTAAGGCAAAATCGGGCAGCACAAAATTTTTTCAGCAGCCCGGCCTCCTGTTCCGGGCTTTTTTTGTGAGTCTGCGGCAAGGGCCTCAACCTCAATTGGCCTCTTTTGGTGCAGCAAAGGGATACAGGATGTTGACGCAAAAAGCCGCCTGCTTCATATTGGGCCTGGCCTGTCCTTAAAAAAAGGGCGGGTGGCGCAATTGAGGCTTCAACGCCATGCCTTTGTTAACAAAGGCATGAATATTCCCTCTCAAAAGGAGGAGTAAAAAAAATGAACAATCTTCTTATCATCGGTGCAGGCGGGGTGGGCAATGTGGTGGTTAAAAAATGCGCCCGCGCGCGGGATATTTTTTCCAAAATAACTTTGGCCAGCCGCACCCTTTCCAAGTGCGAGAAAATAGCCTCTGAAGCGGATTCTCCGGTGGAAGTGGCCCAGGTGGATGCTGACGATGCTGCCCAGGTGGAAAGCCTCATCAAAAAAACAGGCGCAGACCTTGTTATCAATGTGGCCCTGCCGTATCAGGATCTTTCAATAATGGACGGCTGCCTTGCAGCGGGCGCACATTACCTGGACACCGCCAATTACGAGCCGCCGGATGAGGCGCGCTTCTGCTACAAGTGGCAGTGGGACTACTTTGAACGCTTTAAGGATGCAGGGCTGATGGCGCTTTTGGGCTGCGGGTTTGATCCGGGGGTTACCAACATATTCTGCGCCTATGCCCTGAAACACCATTTTGACGAGATTCATTACATAGACATTGTGGACTGCAATGCAGGCGACCACGGGCACCCCTTTGCCACAAACTTCAACCCGGAAATAAACATCCGCGAGGTCTCTGCAAAGGGCCGTTACTATGAGGACGGCAAGTGGAAGGAAACAGATCCTCTAAGCGTTCACCGCACCTTTGATTTTCCGGAGGTCGGCCCCAAAGAGATGTACCTGATGTACCACGAGGAAATGGAATCTTTGGCCAGGCACATACCCGGCATAAAGAAAATGCGCTTCTGGATGACCTTCTCGCAAAATTATCTCACCCATCTGCGGGTTCTGGAAAATGTGGGCATGACGCGCATTGATCCTGTTTCGTTTGAAGGCCGCCAGATAGTTCCCCTGCAATTTTTAAAGGCCCTGCTGCCGGAGCCGTCCTCCCTTGCCAAAGGCTATACGGGAAAGACCTGCATAGGCTGCATAATGGAAGGGGTTAAGGACAGCAAACGCAAGAATGTGTTCATATACAATGTGTGCGACCACCAGGATGCCTTTGCCGATACGGGCGGTCAGGCCATAAGCTACACAACCGGCGTGCCCACCATGATAGGCGCAAAGCTCATGGCCACCGGCTTGTGGCAGGGCAAGGGGGTTTTCAATGTGGAGCAGTTCAATCCCGACCCCTTTATGGATGAACTCAATGTGCTGGGCCTGCCCTGGCAGGTGAGTTTCCCTGACACTCATCTTGTGGAATAGCAAGAGCCATGTTTTTTGATCTGGACCCATATTCCGTGCCAAGCCCCTGTTATGTGGTGGATGTGGCCTCCCTGCGCGCAAACCTGGCTGTGCTGGATTTGGTGCAGCGGAAAACCGGCGCAAAAATCCTTCTGGCCTTAAAGGGCTTTGCCATGCACTGTATGGCCGGCGAGATAATGCGCGTGCTGCACGGCACTGCTGCAAGCTCTTTGGATGAGGCAAGGCTTGGCCGGGAGGAGTTTGACGGAGAAGTTCACATAACCGCCCCGGCTTTTAGAGATGATGAATTTGGCCAGATTATGGAACTGTCAGACCACATTGTCTTTAACAGCTTTTCCCAGTGGCAGCGCTTTTCTGGCCGGGTGGCTGCAAGCAAAAGGCCCGTGCGCTGCGGCATAAGGGTAAACCCGGAGCATAGGGAGGTGGAGACAGCCATCTACGACCCCTGCGGCCCTGGCTCGCGTTTAGGGGTTGTGCAGAAAAATTTTAGGGAGGATCTTCTTGAGGGCATTTCCGGGCTGCATTTTCATACCCTGTGCGAGAAAAACGCAGATGCCCTTGCCAGGACGCTGCCTGTTTTCGAGCAGAAATTCGGCCCCTGGCTTGACAAGATGAGCTGGGTAAATTTCGGGGGCGGACACCACATAACCCGGCCGGATTACGATGTTGACCTGCTTTGCAGGCTTGTGGGCAATTTTATTGAGCGCAGAAAGGCGGAGGTCTATCTGGAGCCTGGCGAGGCCATCGCGCTTAACACAGGCGTTTTTGTGGC
>JASEHB010000411.1 GCA_030018745.1 Desulfatibacillaceae bacterium
ACCGCCCTGTTTTTGTTGGGTGAACCCGCGCTTCGCGCGGAACCACCCAACCTACGAGGCGTAAAGCCAAATTGTTGGGTGAACCCGCGCTTAACGCAAGAACCGCCCTGTTTTTGTTGGGTGAACCCGCGCTTCGCGCGGAACCACCCAACCTACTTTTGTATGTGACCGAAATTCCGATGCGCCGTGCAACGCCGCCAGCGTTTTCCTGGGGCCGCCCTCCTATTTCACATGGGCGCTCACTTCCAACTTCAAACCATACTTTTCGATTTTTGCCAGCAGCGTTGGCCGGGACATTCCCAGAAGCTTTGCTGCCTGGGTGCGGTTTCCTGCGGTTACATTGAGGGCTTCCTGAAGGATGAGGGCGCAAAGGTGATCGTTGATTTCATCAAAGAGGTTGGGATTTGGCCCCTCTGCAAGGCGGCTGCGCACAAAGGCGCGTACAGCGGCATCCACGCCCTGGTCGGCCGCCTCATCTCCGCCCTGGGCCGGGGCCTCATCCTGGCCGCAGGCCTTGGCAATGGCATTTTCGTCAATGGCAAGGCCCCGTGAAAAGATGAGGGCCTTTTGCAGGGTGTTGGCAAGCTCGCGCACATTGCCGGGCCACGCAAAGCTGCCAAGGGCCTTTCTGGCCCTTGTGGTGAGGCCGGGGTTTGGCATCTGCATTTCGCGGCCAAAACGGGCAAGAAAGTAATCTGCCAGAAGCGGGAGGTCGGCAGGCCTCTCCCGCAGGGGCGGCAGGTTCAGGGTGACCACATTGAGCCGGTAGTACAGGTCCTCCCTGAAACGGCCCTGGCTCACAGCCTTTTCCAGGTCCCGGTTGGTGGCTGCGATGATTCGCACATCAACTGGTATAGGCTCCCGCCCGCCCAGGCGCTCTATGCTCTTTTCCTGGAGCAGGCGCAGAATTTTGGACTGGATGGCAAAGGGCATATCCCCGATTTCATCTAAAAAAACAGAGCCGTGGTTGGCCCGCTCAATTTTGCCCACCCTGCGGCTGGCAGCACCCGTGAATGCGCCTTTTTCGTAGCCGAAAAGCTCGCTTTCCAGCAGGGTTTCCGGTATTGCCACGCAGTTTATCACAAGAAAGGGGCTGTCCGCCCTTGCGCTGTGCTGGTAGACGGCCCGCGCCACAAGCTCCTTGCCCGTGCCGGATTCCCCCCTTATAAGCACCGTTGCATCCGTGCCTGCAACCCGGCCTATTGCCTTGTAAACCTCCTGCATGGCCGGGCTTGCGCCGATGAGGGCATCCTGGGTCTGGACCTGGGGGGTTTTGCCAAGAGCCACGGGCGATTGCATGAAAGCCCCGGCTTTTAAGGCCTGGTTGATAAGCTCCAGCACGGCAGGCACATCAAAGGGTTTTGTCACATAGTCGAAAGCGCCCATCTTGGTGGCCTCAATGGCCGTGTCCGTGGTGCCAAAGGCTGTCATTATGATAACAGGCAGGGTGGGCCTGGCCTTTTTCATCAACTGATATGCAGTAAGCCCGTCCATGCCCGGCATCCGCACATCCATGACAACGCAGTCAAAGGGGGTGTTTTTAACCGCCTCCACCCCTGCCTCGCCCGTTGCGGCGCTGTCTGCCTGGTGGCCTTCCTGAACAAGGATTTTGGCAAAGCTGGCCCTCAACTGGGGGTCATCATCAACAATTAAGATTCTTCCCATGCCTTTTCCTCCCTGCATGGCAGGACTATGCGGAAAATTGCGCCTTTTCCGGGCAGAGATTCCAGGGATATGGCCCCTTCATGCTCGGTCACTATGCGCCGGGCAATGGAAAGGCCCAGTCCTGTGCCTTCCTCCTTGCTGGAGAAAAAAGGCTCGAAAATTTTGTCCGCCACATCCGGCGGCACGCCGGGGCCGCTGTCCTCCACAGTTACGGCAACAGCAGAGCCAATAAGCGGGTCTTCAACCTTTTCCTCTGCAATTTTTATGGCCCCGCCCTCCCCCATTGCATCGCAGGCGTTGATGATAAGGTTGACCAGCACCTCCTTCATCTGTTCGGGGTCTGCATTCATGCGGGGCATACGGTAGCGCCGGGAAACAGCGATTTTTGTGCTGTAGCTTTCCAGCCTGTGGCGCAGAAGCTCAAGGGTGTTGTCAACAATATCGCTTATGCTCACCCTTTGCATGGAAAGGCGCGGTGGCCGGGCAAATTCCAGAAAGTTGGCGATTATGGTGTCAAGGTGGCGAATCTCCTCGGATATGACCGCAAAATCCTCCTTCTGGGCCGGGGTGAGCACAATACCGCGCTCCAGGGAAAAAAGGCGCATTTTGACCGATGTGAGGGGGTTACGGATGCTGTGGGCAACGCTGGCCGAAAGCTTTCCCACAAGTGCGAGCTTTTCGCTCATGAGAAGGTGCTCGCGGCTTTTGGCAAGCTTCTGGTAGCTCTGGTCAACCTCATCGCGCAGGGTTTTCATGCGCTGGCCCACAGCCTGCACCTCATCGCCAGGCAGCAGGCGGCCATCTTGCCTTTCGGGCCGCGCAAGCTGGCGCAGGGGTATCAGTACCTGCTTTAAAAGGATAAAGCCAAGCAAAAGCCCGGCCCCCACAGTGAAAGGCAGGGCAATGGCCGCCAGAAGCGTTATCCGCCGGACATTTTTTGCGTAGTTTCTCTGGGTTCGCACAATGCTCTGCTCGTGCAGGGCCTTGTACTGCTCGCACAGGTTTATGAGCGCGCCAAACTCGCCCCGCACAGCCCAGTGGCGGGCAGCGCCTGCATCCTTCTGGCCTGCTGTGTAAAGGTTTATAACCTGCTGCCTGTTGTGGGCATAGCGCAGATATGAAGATTCCAGGGCATTTAAAATGGAAATGGCCTGGGAAAGATAGGCCGAATCCCTTGCCCGCAAAAGCCCCTGCTCAAAGGAATGGTGATAATGCTCCAACTGGGCGAGCCATTGGGGGTTGGAGTCCAGAAAATAGTAGGTGGCATGGCCCTTTTGCATGACAAGGGCGGTTTCAAGGGCCTGGGCGGCCTTTAAGGCGTTTATGTCCCTGTCCACCAGGGCCGTGTAAAGGCTGCGGGTGTGGGAAATGTAGGCAAGGGTTACAGCCGCGCCAAGCACATTGGCCGCAATGAGCGCGGCAAGCAGAACAAGAATGCGGCTTCGCAGGGTCAGGCGGGCAAACATGGCTTTTGCACCTTTTTTAACCCGAATAATTCATGAAAAATTTTGCCTGTAAAAAAATAT
>JASEHB010000412.1 GCA_030018745.1 Desulfatibacillaceae bacterium
CACAAAATCCCTTTTCAACCCTGCAATCACCTGCTCCACATAGCGGGTTATGTCCGGGGTCTGTGGCTCGTAGTTGGTGTCGTAGTCCGGCTCCTTGACCGTGTCTGTGTTAAGCCCGGCCATTGCCATTATTATGCCCGAATTCACATAGGGCAGCGCGCGCTCAACAGAATAGCCCCCTTCCAGCACAGCCAGATGCGGCCTTAACCTCTTGGTAAGCTGTGCGTAGCCGCGGGCCGAAAAATTCATGTGGGTTATGGGGTCTTCGTAATGGTTGTCCTGGCCTGCGGAGTTGACAATTATTTCAGGCTGGAACTTTTCCAGCAGGGGCATGATAAGCTCTTCAAGGGTGTAGAGAAAGCCATCCTCGCCCGTGCGAGGCGGCAGTGGGATATTTACGGTTGCGCCCAAGGCATTGGGGCCTCCCATTTCGCTTGGGAAGCCGCTGCCCGGGTAAAGTGTGCGCCCATCCTGATGCAGGGAAATGAAAAGGGTGTCCGGATCATGCCAGTAGATGTCCTGGGTACCGTCCCCGTGGTGGCAGTCCGTATCAACAATGGCAACCCGGCCAACTCCATATATATCGCGGATATATTCCACCATAACGGCTTCTATGTTGATGTTGCAAAAGCCCCGGTTGCCGTGCACAACCCTCATGGCGTGGTGGCCGGGCGGGCGCACCAGTGCAAAGGCGGATTCCACCTCGCCCTTCATCACGGCATCTGCGGCCACAAGGCAGCCCCCGGCAGAGATGAGATGGCTCTCTGTGGTGACGGCGGCCTCGTTGGGAACGCAGAAATGGGTCCTCTGCACATCCTTGTAGGTTGCGGGCCGCACCCGGTACTCAAGTATGCCCTCCACATCAAGAAGCCCTTCCTCCATAACCTGATCGCGGGTGTAGAGCAGGCGCTCCTCGCGCTCCGGGTGGGTGGGGCTTATGGACCAGTCAAAGGCAGGGAAAAAAACAAGTCCGGTGCTGCGCGGGGCTTTTAACATGCGGCCTCCTTGCGCTCCCATTCAGGGATGAGACCCGGAACAATGGTGAGCTTTAATCTTATGTTCTTGCCCGTGCGGCCCGAACCCCGAATCATGTTGAAGCTCTCGCGCTCGGTAACAGCATAGGAGAACTCGCCCTCTGTGGCGCCTTCCTTTAACGCCCTTGCCCGCAGGGCCTCAAGTGCCATTTCCTGGGCCTGGCCCATGGAAAAATCCCTTGCCACGGGAAGCTCAAGGCCTGCTTCGGGAATGACGGCCGTGCCCCGTTGGGTGTCTGCCTGAAGGGTGATTTCCGAAGTAACCCTTGCTGCGGCTGCGCCAACAGCATTGGCAACTGCAAAATGGGGTGGAACCCGGCAGGGCAGGGCAAAGGCCCGCTCCAGATAAGGGGCGAGCATTGCAGCCGGCCCGCCAAGCACAACAATTGCTTCGGGCTGCACCTCAACGCTTTGCACAACCTCGTGTATGGTGTAAACAGGCCGGTCATTCACATAGTTTATAAACTCCAAAGCCTGCCTTGCAATTCCAAGGGCCATCTGCCGCAGCACCCTGTGGGAGCAGGCAACAGCATCCAGGTCAAGGCGCTGGCCTAAATCTTTCATGGCAAGGGTGGCGGCCTGGGCATTGCCACCCTCCATCAGCCCTAAAGTGACAAGCGCATCTGTGGGGGTGGGGGAAGGCCCGCCAAAGGCGACAGGCGAGCCGTCCCTTATGGGGCCTATGGTCAGCTCGCCAGCCTCGTCCACGGCAATTCTGCTGTCTCCGCCCATGCCAATGGAGCGCGATTGCAGGGAGCGGATGTTGGTCTGGTATCTGCCAAGAAGAATGCCCCCTGGAACCAGCAGGGGCAGACCGTCAAACATCAGCGCCATGTCTGTTGTTGTGCCGCCTATGTCCATGACAAGGCTCTGGCCCTTGCAGGAATCTAAAGCCAGAGCGCCCATGATGCTGGCGGCAGGCCCGGACTGGGAGGCCTGGGCCGGGAAAAAATGGCTGCTGGACAGATTAACCGTGCCGCCGTCCGGCTTCATGAGATAGCGCGGCGCATTGAGGCCTTTTCTGGCAAGGCATTTTTCAAGGGCATCCACAAAGCGCTTGTGCACCTTGTAAAGGGCCGCGTTAAGGTAGGTCGTGGCCACCCGCCGGGGAAAGTTCAGGCTGCCCGAAAAACGGTGCCCCAGGGCCACAAAGTCAAAATCAGGAGTTATCCATTCTCCGGCCAGGTTTTCGTGGAGGGGATTTCGAACTGAAAACTTGCACACAACTCCGCACAGATCTATTCCCTGTTTCTGCATGGATGCCGCAGCTCCAAGCACCTGGGCCTTGTTTATGGGCGTAACCTCCTGGCCCCGGTGATCCATGCAGCCCTTGACCAGATGAAAGGAAGGCCCCACCTCAAACCACAAGGGGTTCATGCCAGGCCCTGCGGAAACAATCATGCCTGCCGGGTCCATTGTGTCCTGGACAACGGCATTGGTGGCCATGGTTGTGGAAAAGACCATGCGGCGGATTTTACTCGGGCTGTCCACAAAGGAGAGGATGTCATCAAGGGCAAGATTGAGCGTTTCCAGAAGGTTTGGCCGGTTGACGGTTTTGCATGAAGCCACTATCTGGCCGTTTTCAAGAATCACGGCATCGGTTTGGGTGCCGCCCACATCAAGTCCCAGAATCATATTTTCACCAAAAAAAGCGCGGTTTTGTTAAAAACGCGCTGGTTGGGCATAACAGGGCCAGGGCCTGAACAGTTGAAAGCTCGTGGCGAAAAAACCGCCTTTCCAAAAGCGTAAAGCAAAGAGCGGGCTAAAAACAAAAAGCAATTATACCTTTTTATAAAGCCCTTACCGAAAAATTGCCTGCCTGCCGGCCAAAAAGAGCGCCTTATCTTTTGGCCATGCAGCCCAAGGCCGCGCCCAAGAATGCAAAATGACAAAAACCGCAGCCCATGCCAAGGCCGTCTTTGACGCACAATGCCCTTTCCCGCAACACGGCGCAGTTAACACGCATAAAACAATAGCCAACCCTTTTATTTTTGTAAACCCCCCCTGAATTTGCCCTGTGGCACAGGCAGCGGATGATTTATTGCCCCAGAGCAAAAGTTAAAAGACAGGCCAGGAAGATGCCTAAAGCTGGACGAAAAGCTGAAAAGCGTCCGCCAATCCTGCATAAAAGGCCGGGCCGCCCTGTTTACGGCGG
>JASEHB010000413.1 GCA_030018745.1 Desulfatibacillaceae bacterium
CAAAGATAAAAAGCCGTCAGGCCCTCTTCGCATCTGCCTTTTGAGCTATCGCTCCAACCCCCACTGCGGGGGCCAGGGCGTTTATGTGAAGTACCTTTCCCGCGCCCTGCAAGACATTGGCCACAAGGTGGATGTTGTTTCAGGGCCGCCCTATCCGGAGCTTCCCCTCGGCGTAAAACTCATAAAATTGCAGAGCCTTGATCTCTACAGCCCGCCTAACCCCTTCAGAATGCCCACCCTAAAGGAGTTGTCCAACCCGGTTAACCTGTGGGAGTGGCTGGATATATGCTTCATGGGCTTTCCCGAACCTTTCACCTTCAGCCTGCGGGCTTATGCCTTTCTGGAAAAAAACGGGCGCAACTACGATGTTGTCCACGACAACCAGAGCCTTGGCTACGGCTTGGCGTGGTCAACAAAATTTGCGCCCTTTGTGGCCACAATCCATCATCCCATAACGGTTGACAGGGATGTGGCTGTGGATTCCGTGCGCTCCTGGGTGAAAAAGGCCAAAATAAAACGCTGGTACTCCTTTATTGCCATGCAAAAGCGCGTGGCCCGCAAAATGCCCCGCATCATAACGGTTTCGGAATGCTCCAAGCGGGATATTGCCAGCGGTTTCTCCTTGCGGCCAGAGCGCATAAGGGTGGTGGCAAACGGCATAAACACCGAGCTTTTCCGGCCCATAAACGGGGTTATCAAAAACCCCAATCAACTGCTTGTCACCAACAGCGCGGACACACCGTTAAAGGGCCTGTACCATCTGTTGAAGGCTGTGGATTCCATCCGCAAAAAGCGTGAAATCAAGCTTGTGGTCATCGGCACGCCCAAAAAGGACGGGGGCATTGTCAAGCTCATCCGGGAGCTGGACCTGGGGCAGGTGGTGGAGTTCACGGGCCGGGTGGATGACGATGAATTCGTGCGGCGGCACGCGGAATCTGCAATGGTGGTTGTGCCAAGCATCTACGAGGGCTTTGGCTTTCCTGCCGCCGAGGCAATGGCCTGCGGGGTGCCGGTTATAAGCACAACAGGCGGCGCCCTGCCCGAAGTGGTGGGAGATGCTGGCATTCTTGTGCCTCCGGCAAGCCCCCAGGCCCTGGAAAAGGCCATCCACGAGCTTTTGGATAACCCCCACCGGGCCAAAGAGCTTGGCCGGGCAGGTTTTGAGCGGGTTCACCGGCTTTTCACCTGGCAGCAGGCAGCAAAATCCTACACAGAGGTTTACGAGGAAGCCATAAATGCTTACCGTAAACTTTGACAGGCTGAATCTATCCCCCGGCAAAAGCCTGCTGGATGTGGGTTGCGGCGAGGGCCGCCATGTGTGCGAGGCCTATTCCCGGCCCGGAATCAAATGCCTTGCCCTTGATCTTGACCAGGAGAATGTGAACAAGACCGCCGGGATGCTTGCTGAAATGGAAAAGGCTGGCATGGGCGGCGGCGGAACCTGGAAGGCCCTTTGCGGCGACAGCACCTGCCTGCCCTTTGAAGATGCCTCCTTTGATGCAATAATATGCGCCGAGGTGATGGAGCATATTCCCGATAACAAAAAGGCTGCCAAAGAAATTGCAAGGGTGCTCAAATCCGGCGGCGTTCTTGCAGTGAGCGTTCCCCGCTATTTTCCGGAGCGCGTCTGCTGGGCGCTTTCCCGCGAGTACCACTCCAACCCCGGCGGACACATCCGCATCTACAAAAAACGCGAAATACAGGCCCTAATTGAAGCAACCGGCCTGCAATGCACAGGCGGCCATTACTGCCATGCACTGCACAGCTTTTACTGGTGGCTAAAGTGCGCCTGCGGCGTGAGAAACGAAAACGCCCCCCTGGTAAAGGCCTATCACCGCCTGTTGGTATGGGACATAGTAAAAAAACCCCGCCTTACCCGCACGCTGGACAGATTGCTCAACCCAATAGTAGGCAAGAGTCTGGTCCTATATTTCAGGAAAAGTTGAGGGCGGCCCCAGGAAGCCGTGGGCTGTGTTGCGCTGCGCATCGGAATTTCGGTCATGTACTAATAGTACACTCCCTCATTCCTCGCTTGTGCGCCTTGCCCACGGCTCCCTGGGGCCGCCCTGTATGCCGTTACTTGAAAGGAAAAGCCCTCTGCCCGGCTTGTGCGCCTTGCTCTCGTCTCCCTGGAACCGCCCTGTACACCGTTGGTTGAAATGGAAAAGATTCGTAGGTTGGGTGGTTCTTGCGTGAAACGCAAGGTTCACCCAACAATGCCCTTGTTGCGGAATCGTAGGTTGGGATAGAAAATCCGACAAATCAAGGCCGTTGGAAGGCAAAATCCTGTTTCCGGATTTTCGTGGCCCAACAAAAGGGTTGTTTTCCATTTTTCTTTTGCCCTTTGATGCCCTTGTTGCGGAATCGTAGGTTGGGCTAGCTTGAGCGAAGCGAAAAGCGTAGCCCAACAACAATCCGTTTTCCGTTTTTCCTTGCCGCCCTTGCCATCCGGGGCGTGGTTTTGTTGGGCTACGCAAATCCGGAAAAAGGTCAAAGCTTTCCTGCCTCCCTTTGTGCCGGATTTGCTAGCCCAACCTACGATTCTGCGCCTTGCTCTCGTCTCCCTGGAGCCGCCCTGTGCAAAATGGGGCACATCTGATACAATTTGTGCTTTCCCCTTTACTTCTCTTTTGTTCTCCTTTAAAAATGCTTTGATAAAGGCATCTTGGCAGGAGCTGCAACCCAAACCAACGGGTCAGATTTTTAAGCCTTTTTTGTCCCAGCCACGGCCAGCCCTGTCCCGTTAAAATTCTGCCGCAAGGCTAAAGAGGCAAAAAGCCTCATCAACTTTTTGCAGGAAAAAAACCATGACCGACAAAAACCTGGTTCAAAACCTGGAAAAGCAGGTGTCCGAGCTTTCCGCTGCCATAAGCGACCTTGAAAACCAGCGCCAGTTCTTTGAAGCCCTTTTGCGGGGCCTGCCGGACATATTCTATGTGTTTGACGAGGATTTGAACATTCTTTTGTATAACCAGAATGTTACCGAGGTTACCGGCTACAACCCGGAAGAAATTGCCGACAAGGACTTGCTGGAGCTTTTTGAAAAGCCTGACCGGGAAAGGGTTCGCCAGAGCATAAGGGATGTTTTTGTGACCGGCGGCGGAACCACCGAGGCCAGGATGATAACCAAGGGCGGCCAGTTGCGCCACTTCTTCTTCACGGGTCAGCGCACCAAC
>JASEHB010000414.1 GCA_030018745.1 Desulfatibacillaceae bacterium
CTTCCTGGGAGCGCCCCTCCACCTATATTTTATGGTTGAAATATCTGTCACACCCATCTGTAATTCTATTCAGCTCATCTTCAAGCATTTGGCGCTTTCCCTCCACCAGGGCGCTGTCCGGATTTTGCGGAACCGTTACCGGCCTGCCGTAGGCCACAATGCAGCGGGTGCCGGGCAGGGGCATCACAAAGCGGTCCCAGCTTGCAAAAACTTTTATGTTTTTTGCCCCAAAGGTGATTGGCACAATGGGGTAGCCTGTTCTGGCAGCAAGGGTTATCACACCGGAGCGGGCCTTGTGGCGCGGCCCCTGGGGGCCGTCTGGAATCATCACGCCTGGGTGGTGCGTTTTCAACAGCCTTTGCACAAGGCTTTCAAGTGCCTGGTCGCCGCCGTGGCGGGATGAGCCGCGCACAGGATAATGGCCCTGGCGGCGTATTATCTGGGCGATTATTTCTCCGTCCTGGCTTCTGCTTACCATTATGGAACCGCCAAAGCCCTGGTGGGCGTAGCTTACCACAAGTATTCTGGAATGCCAGAAAGCGGTGATGAAGCGCTTTTTGTCCATGAGGCTGCGCACGCCATAGGGGTCTGCAAAGTCAATGTGGCAGGTGGAGCAGATTGCGTCAATAGCCGCCTTGCCCAAAATCCCCACAGCCCGCCACTTCAAATCGGGCCGCACGCCCGTATGAGGCTCGATTATCCCTTTCACAAATCCTCCAGCAGCCTGTGTGCAACCCCTGCCGTTCGCCTGCTGGCCCCAGGGCCTCCAAGCAGGCTGCGCACGCTTTTCAAATCGTCTGAAACAGCCTGCCTTTTTGCAGGGTTTTCCAGAAAAGGCAAAAGGTGTTTGGCAATATTTTGCGGGTTGACATCGTTTTGAAGAAGCTCTGGCACTATTGGCCTGCCTGCAATAAGGTTTGGCAGGCCCACAAAATCAACTTTTATGAGAAGCCTGCCCACCTGATAGGAAAGGCTGCTCATGCGGTAGATGATGACAATGGGCGTGCCTGCAAGAGCCGCCTCAAGGGTGACTGTTCCTGAAACCGCAATGGCCGCGGTGCTTTGCTCCAAAACCAGGTTTATGCCGCCGGGCCACACCTGCACCCTGCCAAGGCGGGGGTCTTTTTCTGCTGCATCGGCCAAAAGGCTGCCCACAAGGGCGCTGTCCACAGTGGGCGCAAGGGGGATTGCAAACTGCGCCGCCTCAAATCTGTCCAGCACAAGGCTGGCTGCCTCAAGCATTATGGGCAGGTGCCTGGCAACCTCGCTTGAGCGGGAGCCGGGGATAAGGCCCACAAGAAGATTTTCCGGCCGGTTTTCAACAGGAGGAGAGCCTGTTTCCTCTGGGCCGCAATCCAGCGTGGGATGCCCCACAAAGGTAACAGGCACGGCGTGGGATGCGTAAAAATCCTTTTCAAAGGGCAGGATGACAGCCATGTGATCCACCCATTTGCGGATTTTTTTGACCCTGCCCCGCCTCCATGCCCACACCTGGGGGCTTATGTAGTAGAGAACCTTTATGCCCTGCTGCCGGGCATATTTGGCAAGGCGCAGGTTGAAATCTGGAAAATCAATCAGTATGACCAAATCCGGCCTTACCCTGGCCATAAGGTCTTTGAGCAGAAAGGCGGTGCGGGCAAAAAGGCCAAGGCTTGCAAAGACCTCGGTGAAGCCCACAACCCCAAGGGCGGAAGCGTCCTCAAGAATCCTCACGCCCTTTGCCTTCATGCCTTCCCCGCCCACGCCGAAGAAATAAAGGGAAGGGTCCAGCTCGCGCAGGGCGCTCACCAGATGCGCGCCGTGGATGTCTCCGGAGGCTTCTCCGGCAACTATGAGAACCCTTTTCTGCAAGATTTCGCCTTTGGGTGTCAGCAGCCGTAGGTTGGGCTAGCGCAAGCGTAGCCCAACAATTGGCCATTATTCCGATTTAGCGCCGATGACAATGTGTTGGGTTTGTTGGTTTTGTTGGGCTACGCGCAGCTTGCTGCGCTAGCCCAACCTACGCCGCCCCCATAATATCAATTGCGGTCTTCAAGGCATCCCTCCCCACCCTGCCGCACACCATTGGCTGCTGCCGTGTGGCAACGCTTTTCACAAAGTCATCTATTTCGTGGGCAAGGGCATCGGCCTTTTCAAAGGTCTGGCTGCTTGCCTCCATATCTGTTGCATCACCTGCGCCCTGGCGGCCTGCCGGGCGCAATTGGGTAAGGCTGCGATTCACAAAATCCACGAAAATGGGGCCGCTTTCCTGCACCACAAGCAGGGTGCGGTCGTCCTTTTGGGCCATGCGGCTTGCTGTTAGGCTTGCCACGCAGCCGTTTTCAAACTCGATGCGGGCGTTTGCAATGTCTGCAAAGCGGGAGACCACGCTTGCCCCGCCCGCAGCAAGGCTTTTGATGGGCGATTTCACAAGGGAGAAAATTATATCAATGTCGTGAATCATAAGATCCACCACCACGGAAACATTGAGCGCCCTTGTTTTAAAGGTTGAAAGGCGCCTTGCCTCAATGAAAAGGGGCTTTGTTACAAGGGGCGCAAGGGCCAGAACAGCCGGGTTGTAGCGCTCCAGCAGGCCCACCTGAATGAGGCGGCCCGCCTTGTTTGCCGTGGCGATAAGCTCGTCGGCCTGGGCAAGGGTTGTGGTTATGGGCTTTTCGATGAGCACATCGCTGCCTGCACGCAGAAAATCCATGCTCACATCAAAGTGCGAGCCTGTGGGCGTTACAATGCTTGCAGCATCCACCCTGCCAAGAAGCTGGCGATGATCCGTGAAAAAGGGGCATGAGCATTTTTTGCCTATCAGCTCCGCCCGCTCCAAATCCGTGTCCACAATGCCCACAAGCTCGACATCAGGGTGGGCTGCATATTTTTCCGCATGAAATTGCCCAAGATATCCGGTGCCTATTACAGCGGCTCTGACCTTTGCCATGAAAAACATTCCTTGTGATTGCAGCAAAGCAAATTGCCGGGCAGACATCCTTGCGCAAAAGCAGGAGCCGCCCATTTTCAGCAAATTGTTGGGTGAACCTTGCGCTTTAAGCGCAAGAACCACCCAACCTACGAATCTCAACCTGCGAATCTGGCCCTCTTGCTTCTTGTGCTATCGCACCCCGGGGGTCAGAAGAAAGGAGATTTTCCCCAACAAAAGCCCCTGGCAGCTCCAGGCGAGACGGAT
>JASEHB010000415.1 GCA_030018745.1 Desulfatibacillaceae bacterium
TTGAAGACCTTAACCGGCTTGAACAAGGTATCAGCCCCCCCCTACTTTTTGCAGGGCCTTCTTATATGCAGCTTCCCTTGTCAATAGCTTTCACAATGAGCCTCACAAAGAATTCCTAAAGGCGAACTCCCCCAAAAAAACAACCGTCTGGATTTTTCCAGGCGGTTTTTTGTTTTTTAGACCGTGGAAAAATCAAAATACTTAATTTTTCCATGCTATTTCAATATGTTAGCCCTTGACAGGCATCTTTTTGCCGTGTAGTGTTTGAGCATACAAGGCGGCAAAACGCCTTAACCAACAAACCTACATAAGGAGGCAAAAAAAACATGAACGGCGAATTACTTTCCACAAAAGAGGCAGCACAATTCCTGACGGCCAGGCCAAACACGCTTGAGATTTGGAGAATTCAGGGGCAAGGCCCGCGCTTTGTGAAAATCGGGCGGCTGGTTCGCTATAAGCGGTCTGACCTTTTAGCCTTTATTGAGGCTGGAAGCAGGCAAAGCACAAGCGAGGCGGCCCATGTTAACTAACACGGCACAAAAAAAATGCCCGGTGGCGAGACCGGGCACGGGGTGCCCCCCGGAAGGAGGGCGGCAAGTTATGTCAAATTATCAACCTTTTTCAGACCCTTGTCAACAGTTTTTGTCCTTTGTGCGCGACCTGACAGGCGGCTTTGCCCCTGAAAGCATTGTGCCTGACGGCAATAAAATCAGGTTTGCTACATCCGACAAAAGAGCTGACTTGGCAGGCGAGGCCCGGCTTTTTGAGACTGACGGCTTTTTTGCAGGATATGCCAAGGATTACAGAACCGGCGCTTTTTCAACCTGGAACAGCTACGAAGGCAACGGGCACAAGGCTTTATCCGATGCAGACCGCAAGAAAATTGCCCAAGCCAAGGAGCGGGCAGCCCAGGCCCGGATGGATTCCGAAAACGAAGCGGCTCAAAAGGCAAAAGAGCTTTGGGATGCTGCAAGCCCTGCCCCGGAAAATCACAGCTACCTTTTAAAGAAGCGAGTCCGGCCCTACATTGCCAGAGCAAACGAAAAAGGCGCATTGCTTTTGCCGGTCTATGGCCCAGATGGAGGCCTCCAAAGCCTTCAAACTATTCTGCCAGATGGAGGCAAGCTATTTTTGCCCGGCGGCAAGATAACAGGCGGCTTTTTGTGCCTGGAAGGCAGCGACACGGGCGGCCCGGTTTATCTTTGCGAAGGCTACGCCACAGCGGGAACGGTTTTTGAAGCCCTGGAGGGCAAAAGCACAGTATTTGCGGCCTTTAATGCGGGCAATTTGCTTGAGGTTGCCAAAAATATAAGGGCAAAAAATCCGGCCCGGCCAATAGTAATTTGTGCAGACAATGATGCTCACTTGGAGGGCAAGCCCCAAGGCAATATTGGAAAAATAAAGGCCCTGGAGGCAGCAAAGGCAACAGGCGCAGTTGTAGCCCTGCCAAATTTTGACCATGCAAACGAACCGGGCACAGACTGGAACGATTTTGCTTGCAGTTTTGAGAATATTGAGACCGGCCTTGCCGCGGTGCAAATCCAAATTCAAACTTGTCTAGATCCGCAACAGCCTGAACCCTGGCCCGAACCTGTTGCTTTTGGCGATATTGATGCAGGCAATCTTGACCCGGAACTGTTGCCAGAGCCTTTAAGAGGCTTTGTAAACGCTGTTGCGGAATCGGTGCAGGTGCCTGTTGAGCTTGCCATTTGTGGCGGTCTGGGAGTGCTTGCAGCGGCGGCACAGGGCAGGTTTGAGGTTCATGTTAGAGGCGACCACACAGAGCCTTTGAACCTTTATTTGCTTGCGGCTCTTGACCCCGGAACCCGGAAAAGCGGGTGCCTGGCACAATTCAAGCGGCCCCTGCAAACATGGGAAAACGCAATGGCCCTACTCTTTGCCCCTGAAATAAAAGAGGCGGAATCAAGAATCAAGACCCTGCAAAAGGCCATTGAAAAAGCTCGCTCCAAGGCTTGCGACCTGGCAACCGCCAAGGAGGCCCAAGAGGCCGTCAAAGAAATTGAGGCAGAGCTTGACGGAATTCAAGTGCCTGTAAGCCCAAGGCTGCTTTTGGATGACGCTACAAGCGAAGCCATTGCAGCCTTTTTGTGCAGATATGATGAGCGCGGCGCGGCCCTGGAGGCCGAAGGCGGCTTGTTTGAAGTGCTTTCCGGCCTTTATAGCAGTGGGCGTTTCAACCTGAACCTTGTTTTAAAAGCCTGGAGCGCAGAGGGTGTTACAGTTGACCGGCGCAGCGGCCCCACGCTGTTTTTGCAAGCCCCAACCTTGACTTTGTGCCTGACCCCACAGCCAGAAGTTTTAAAAGACATAGCAGGCAAGCCCGGTTTTAGGGGCAAAGGCCTACTGGCCCGGTTTTTATACTTCATGCCCAAAAGCGGCCTTGGATACAGGGACATGACCCCGGCCCCTATTCCAGAACCCACAAAAGAAAAATGGGCAGCGGCAATATATGAAATCCTTGAGAGGCCTTGCGCTATTGATGAACAAGGCACAAAAAAGCCTGACCGCATAAGCCTTTCAGAGGGTGCCCTTGACCTTTGGCTTGATTTTGCAGGGCGCATTGAAAATGAGTTGAGGGAGGGCGGCCTTTTTGAGCATTTGCGCGACTGGGCAGGAAAACTGCCCGGCCAGGCCATAAGGCTTGCAGGCCTTTTCCATGTGCTGACCGAAGCGAACCCCGCAGCGGTGCCCATCTCACAAAGCACAATGGGTGCAGCCCTGGAACTCGCAATAAACCTTTGCGACCATGCCCAGGCCGCTTTTGCTTTCATGGGAACTGACCCGGCCACAGAGTGCGGTCAAAAAATCCTTAAATGGATACAGGCAGAACGCCTGGAGACCTTCACGGCCCGCGACTGTTATCAGGCAGTTAAGGGAACTTATGCCCGTATGAAAGATGTTTGGCCCGGCCTTCAAGCTCTTGAGGAACGGCATTTCATCCGCAAACTTGAGGAGCCAAACCGGGCAGGGGCAGGACGCAAACCAAGCCCTGTTTTCACGGTGAACCCCTATGCTCACAATTCCCAAAATCCCCACAATTAAGGAGCGGGTGCAATTCTGGGAATATAGAGAATTCTGGGAATAGGTGTTGAACCCTAAAAAAAATTCTGGAGACCCTTAAAATGAATATCCAACCCGACTTAAAAAAA
>JASEHB010000416.1 GCA_030018745.1 Desulfatibacillaceae bacterium
TTAAATTTTCAACCCTTCAAACCGCCCTGCTCGTTTGTGGTTTTATTTTTTTTCCAAAATGTGGTTGCCATGAGCCTGACCATAAGCAACGCCTTGATCATGCAATCTTTTGGTACCCTGTTTTTGCAAACGAAAACCTGGTATTAAAGCAGAAAAAAATTGCCTTGAGGCGTCTTTTTTCTTTTGCTATTAAATATCCAAACTTCCCTCCCGCGGCCGTCTGCACCTTAATTTAAGGTAACAATGCGGCAATGAGGCCCTTTTTTGCTCAACAAAACTCTTGCCCAAAATCAAGGAGAATTCATGAAACCGATTTTGATAATGCCCTGCCTGGACATGAAGGAAGGCCGAGTTGTGAAGGGTGTTCACTTTGTGGACATAAAGGACGCCGGGGACCCGGTTGAAAACGCCCGCTTCTACAACGAGCAGGGGGCTGACGAGCTTGCCATGCTGGACATTGCCGCCACCCTGGAAAACCGCAAGACCCGCCTGGAATGGGTCAAGGCGGTTTCCGGCGTCATTTCCATACCCCTTACCGTGGGCGGGGGCATAGGCTCAATTGAGGATATTGAAATGGTTCTTGATGCCGGGGCCAGCAAGGTTTCCATGAACAGCGCGGCTGTTAAAGACCCCCAACTGGTTGCAAAGGCCGCCCAAAAATTTGGCGCAGACTGCATAACAGTTGCCATAGACGCAAAGAGAAACCCCAAAATGCCCTCCGGCTTTGAGCTTGTTGTGGCTGGCGGCACCCGCGCTTTGGGCCAGGACGCCATCCAATGGGCGCGCCAGTGCCAGGAGCTTGGCGCTGGAGTTCTTCTGCCCACAAGCATGGACGGGGACGGCACACAAAAAGGCTATGACCTGGAATTTACAAGGGCGGTTGCAGACGCCGTGGAGCTGCCCGTGGTGGCTTCCGGCGGAGCAGGAGAGCTTGTCCACTTCTACGAGGCCGCAGTCCAGGGCAAGGCACAGATTCTTCTGGCAGCTTCAGTCTTCCACTACCGCACCTTTTCCATCCGTCAGGTTAAGGAATTTCTTAAAGACAAAGGCCTGCCCGTTATTTTGTAGGGGATGAATTTCAAAAAGAGTTATCTGCAAGAGCCTTTGAATCTTGCGGCTTATTTTAACAGGAAAGGATTTTCGGACATGGCAGAGGAAATTCGGGCAGAAAATCTGGACACATCCGTCTTTATTGATGAAAAAGTCCGCGAGATAAAGGAGGCTGTGGGAGATGCCCTGGCCATCAACGCTCTTTCAGGGGGTGTGGATTCCTCCACGGTTACCATGCTTGGGCACAAGGCCCTTGGAAAAGGCCTTTACACGGTTTTTATTGAAAACGGCCTGATGCGCCAGGGTGAGGCCAAAAGGGTTGTGGCCCTTTTTGATGCCCTGGGCGTGCCGGTGAAGATTGTTGACGCAAAAAAAGAATTTTTTGAGGCCCTTGACGGGGTAAGCGACCCGGAAGCCAAGCGCGAGGCCATAACCCAGGCCTTTTATAAGAAGGTTTTTGGCCGCATTGTGAAGGAGAGTGGGGCAAAGCACCTGCTCCAGGGGACGATTTTGACGGATGTTGATGAGACGGTTGCAGGCATAAAGCGCCAGCACAATGTTTTTGCCCAGCTTGGCATTGATCCGGAAAAAACCTTTGGTTACAGCATAATCGAGCCGCTCATCAGCCTGCGCAAGGACGGCGTGCGCAAGGTGGGCAAGGCCCTGGGCCTGCCTGCCGAGCTTTTCAGCCGCATACCATTTCCCGGCCCTGCCCTTGCAGCAAGGGTGATCGGCGCAGTTACACAAGAGCGCATTGAAACCGTGCGCAGGGCCACGGCCATTGTGGAGAGCCTTCTCAAAGACTCCGGGGCCTTTCAGTACATGGCAATTCTCCACGAGGACAGGGTAACGGGCATGAGGAACAATCAGCGGGACTTCGGCCAGCAAATAGAGGTGCGCTGCTGGGATTCTGTTGATGCCCGCACAGCCACCCCAACAAGGCTTCCCTTTGAAACCCTGGAAAAAATCGCCAGCCGGATTCTAGAAGAAGTCCCAGGCGTTGTAAGCGTCACCTACAACATTGCGTCAAAACCACCTTCCACCATTGAGGCTGTTTAGAAGCTGTTTCATAACCTTTATGTCTATTGCGATTGGCTGCAAAACCCGGCCACGGCGTTAACAGGCGCATTACTACCCTTGCCGAAAGCCTTTGCCATGCTTATGTTATTATGAACAGGAGCGCGGTAAAGTCTTAATAGCTTTTAGGCCGGGCATTTGATTTTGAGCCATTCAAAACAGGGAGGAAAAACATCATGCACAATTTTAAAAAAGGGCTTGCCATTGCAGCGGTTCTTGCACTTTGTTTGGCTCTTTACGGTTGCGCCGCGGATGGAACGCCCACCCGCACAGCCAAGGGAGCGGCCATAGGCACTGCGGCAGGTGCTGCCATTGGTGCTGCCATAGGCTCCACCCAGGGAGAGGTGGGCAAGGGCGCGGTCATCGGCGGCCTGGCAGGAGCGGCTCTTGGAACCGCTGTGGGCTATAACCTGGAAAGGCAGGCCAAGGCACTGGAGCAGATACCCGAAGCCCAGGTGGAGCGCAGACCTGACAGCGTTATCGTGACCTTGAACAACTCCATCCTTTTTGCAACCAACTCCGCAGTGCTCATTCCAGCAGCCCAGGAGTCCTTAAATCAGATCGCCAATGTCATGGTTCAGTACCCTGAAAACCAGATAATCATAAAGGGCCACACTGACAGCACTGGTGCCGAGGACTACAACCAGCAGTTGAGCGAGCGCCGCGCCACGATGGTGAAAAACTACCTTGTGGGCAGGAGCGTTGCCTCGCAGCGCATTGTTGCCATAGGCTTTGGCGAGTCCATGCCCATTGCCGACAATGCAACTGAATCCGGCAGGGCGCAGAACCGCCGCGTGGAAATCGAAATCCGGCCCAACTGATACTGCAATACAACCTGCAAAAAATATTCGGGGGGAGGCTTTGTTTATAGCCTCCCCCCGTTTGCTTGCCGCCTTTAACCGATGGTCTTTTTGACAATGCCCAGAAGTTTGTCCGGGTCAAAGGGTTTGGACAGATAGGCTGTGGCCTTTGGCACAGCGTGCTGGGCTGAAAGGCCGGTGATGACTATGACCGGGGTGTCCTTGAATTCG
>JASEHB010000417.1 GCA_030018745.1 Desulfatibacillaceae bacterium
CTTTATCCTTTTTACTGTTTTTGGGCTGGCCACTGTTTTTTGGGGGCTTGTAAGCGGAACATGGTTCGGAGTTGAGGCCATTTCCCGCTGGCCGGTTTTTAACGCCTTTATTGTGCCAGACTTATACAGCTTTGCGGATAATCAGACCTTTCTGATAAGCCTTACCTTCACAATAGGCGCAATTCATTTGAGTCTGGCCCATATTCTGCGGGGGGCTGCTCTTTTTCCTGATGCCCGCTTTCTTGGGGAACTGGGCTGGCTTGCCTTGGTCTGGTTTTTGTATTTTCTGGCAGGCTATTTTGTGCTGCACAGGCCAATGCCTTTCTGGACCTATTACCTGCTTGGAGCAGGCCTGTTTTTGGGAGCCGTTTTTGCAGAACCCAAAAAGCCCTTTGTGGTTTCAACGCTTGTGGGCCTTGCAGATATGCCCCTTTCCCTGGTGCGCTCTTTTTCGGATGTAATAAGCTATGTGCGCCTGTTTGCCGTGGGATACGCCACCCTTGTAATGGCAGTGAGCTTCAACCAAATGGCCGCAGACCTTGTTGACGGCTCCCTTTGGGCATATTTTGCAGCAACCCTGGTTCTTGTTGTGGGCCACAGCCTTAATATACTGATGGCGTCCTTGGGGGTTCTGGTGCATGGAATCCGCCTGAATATGCTGGAGTTTTCATCCCATCTGCAATTGTCCTGGTCTGGAAGGGAGTATTCGCCTTTCCGGCGTATTGAGAAAGGAGAAAAGCCATGATTGGCGGTTTTGGAGACATGGGAGCAGCGTTGAGCCTTGCTGCAATGGGTTCTGCGCTTGGCACCGGCGCTGCCGGACTGGCCACGATTGGGGCCTGGAAAAGATGTTTTCTTGAGGAGAAGCCCCTGCCTTTCATCCTCATTGCCTTTGTGGGCGCCCCACTTTCCCAGACCATTTACGGCATGATTTTACGAAACGCCATTGCTGCGGCAGACCTGCCGCCGGAATCCTATATCTGGCAGTTGTGGTACGGCCTTCTGGGGGGTATCGCAATGGGGGCATCCGCCTGGATGCAGGGCAGGGCAGGGGCTGCGGCGGCTGATGCCTACGCCCAGACAGGCAAGGGCTTTGGCAATTACATAATGATTTTGGGGGTGATTGAAACCGTTGCCCTTTTTGTGATGGTCTTTCTCATCACGGGCCTGCCTTCAGCAGGCTGAAAAAAACAGGATCATCCGCCTCTGTCTTTATGCTGGCTGATGCTTTTGGGGCCGGCAGCCACAGGAGACAGGGGCGGAATCTGTTTTTAACTGCCGACCTTGGTCTTGCAGGCCGGGCATTTTCCCCAGGGGTAAACAGGGCAGTTGCGCTTTTGGCTCCACGAGGCGCAATCATCCTGGTTTGAGCAGCTTAAAATGCCGGTTACCGGCTGGCACTCCAGCCCGTCACAGTCCTGCCCGTGGCAGGCATATTCCGTAATGGTGACAGCCTGGTCCGCCTTGGGGCAGTAAAGGGTTCTGCTTGTTACATCCCACATGGTTATCCCCAAGAAGATAAATTGAAATTCAAAATTTATTCCGAACCTAAATTCAGGATAAAACAAAATCCTATCAAGCCCTTATGAACAATATAAGAGATTGGCCGCCAAAAAGCCAGGGCTTTTGTATCCCAACCTGTTTTTTTGAAAAGCAATTGGGCGTAAATCCAAAATTATAGCCAAATCAGGAAGTCAAAGCAGTTGAAAGGACAGGGGGTTTTTCAGGTTTGTCGAGCAGCTTCAAGCGGCGCCTTGTTTTTTCCACAAGCCACTCTGTGCATGGCCGCCAGACCTTTTCCAGGGAGTTTTTGCCCACAACCAGATCCACATGGCCAGCAGACCTTACACCCACAAGGTTCTGGGACTCCTTTGGAGTGAGGATCTCGTGGGCAAGCAGAACCGAATCCGGAGTTGCCAGCATGTCGTTTTCGCCAAAGAAGAAAAGGAAGTTGGTCTTGCGGCGTCTGGCCTCGTCCATGCTCTTTAAAACCGAAGTGCCGTAAATGGGGCAGGCCAGTTTTTTTGCTATCATCTGGGCAAAGCTGTTTTCAAGGCTCCTTGGAATTGGCTCCACAATTTTGCCAAGAAGGACTTTTATGACCTTGCCGCTGATGTTGAAGGGGTTCCACAAAAACATTGAAAGGGGGTTTGCCTTCAGCATGGAGCCTGGCATCCGCCGTATGAGCCGGGTTATGGGCACAAAATTCTGGCTTATGGCCCCAACAACCGCTGCCTCCTCAAAGCCCAGGGTTTTGGTTGCCATGTTGGTGTAGGGAATGGCGCGGATAAATATCTGGTTCAGGGTGACAGGGCTGCCTATGGCGGCAAGGTTGTGGACCTTTGCCTGGGGGTTCCGGGCAAGATATGCGTACATGAGCATTCCCCCAAGGGAATAACCTACCCAGGAGACATCCTCCTCGCCGGAGTCTGCTGCCACCTTGCCAAGCACCATTGGCAGTTCCACATCCACCAGAAAATCAAAGTCCAAGGATTCCAACACCATGTGGCGGCGGTGATAGTAGCGGCTTTCCCTGCAATGCTGGTAAACATAGCGGTTATGAACCCGCTGGGTATAGCCCGGATGATAGAGGTAAACCGTGAAACCCCGCGCAGCAAGCATATTGGCCAGGCTGCGGTTGTGATCCATGCGCAAAAAACCGCCCATGTCATCAATGCGGAAGATGTTGGCGTTTGTGGCAAGCCCCGGCGCAAGAACAACATTGCCAAGGTTTGGTATGCCAGGGGAAAGGGAGTGGATTTTTTTTAAAAAAACCTCGTGACCGTTGTGCACCACAAAAAGGTCTTGAGCTTTTAGAAAATAAGGAGGGGCCGGTTCACTGTGATCAGCAAGCCGTGTTCGCGAGTCAAAAAGAGAAATCGAAACTTTTTCCGCCATTTTTCAAAATGCCCCAAAAAAGTGAGGGCTCGCTCGTTTTCATCCATAAGCATAGCCCCTTATAACGCGTTGTGTCAATAGAGTTTGAAAAAAAATGCCCTGCCCCTCCGGCCCCCGATGTGCAACACCCTTGAACCAGGAAAGTTTTTTTGGAGGAGGCCGCTGCTATGGAAGTGGCACGAGCCTTGCCAACCAGGGCAACCGCATTTGGGAAAAAAATAAAACCACAAACGAGCAGGGCGGTTTGAAGGGTTG
>JASEHB010000418.1 GCA_030018745.1 Desulfatibacillaceae bacterium
CCATTGGAAAAAGCCGGGCCAGGACTAAAAGCATAATTCTGCTGGCAACTAAAAAGGCATTGCCCGGCCAACAGCCCTTATGAATTTTTGAATCAAACCCAATGTGTTAAAAAGGATCTTTTCCTGTAACAATAATAACAAGCAAAAGCGCCACCCCTACGGAAATGGCGGAATCCGCCACATTGAATGCAGGCCAGTGCCATTTTCCCACGAACAGATCAACAAAGTCCACAACAAAGCCAAGCCTTGCCCTGTCAATTATGTTGCCTGCCGCACCGCCTGCAACAAGGGAAAGGGCGATTGAAAACAGGCGGTTTTTCCCCGGCGTTTTTGCAAAAAGAAAAATTACCAGCCCTAAAGCAAGTGCGGAAAGCCCCAGAAAAACAATTGTCTGAATGCCGGTGGATTCCCGGTTGAACATTCCAAAGGCAACCCCGTAATTGTGGACCATAACCAGGTCAAAAAATCCTGGTATTATGTTGATTGACTGGCCGGGGGTAATGCTTTTTACCGCGGCAATCTTGGTGGCCTGATCCAGAACGGCCACCAGGATTGCTGTGACGGCAAAAAGCTTCCAGGCAGGGCGCTTGCTGGAATCATTCATCTGTCTGGCCTGTCAGTTGGCCCAGGGCATTGCAGCAGCGGCTGCAAACACCGGGGTGATTGGCGTTACTGCCCACACTGGTATCATAAACCCAGCAGCGGACGCATTTTTCACCCAAAGCACGGCCCACACCTATATAAAGGCCCTCAACGGTTCCTGCGGCCAGGGCTTGGGCAGGTGCAGGCTCCTGCGTCAAACCTGCCTGGGAGACAATGAAAACGGTTTTCAGCTCATCGGAATATGGCAGAAGCTTCTCATAAAGGTCCTTATCCGCATAAAGCGTAACGGCTGCATCCAGCGGATGGCCCACAAGCTTTTCGCTTCTGGCCTGCTCCAGGGCCTTGGTAACATCCCCGCGCACTCTGCGCAAAAGGTCCCACCTGGCAGCCAGTTCATCATCCAAAAAGCTTTCATCCACCTGGGGGAACTGGGCGGCGTGTGCACTTGGGTCCCTTTCAGAAACCTGGGGCAGATATTCCCACGCCTCTTCGGAGGTAAAAGCCATGACAGGCGCCATGAGCCTTACCATTGCCTCGATGAGGTGATGAAGAACCGTCTGGGCGCTGCGCCGGTCTGCTGACTCCGGGGCGTTTACATAAAGCCTGTCCTTTAGGATATCCAGATAGAAGGCACTAAGGTCCACTGAACAAAAATTGTGAAGCGCATGATACACTGCGTGAAACTCGTATTCCTCGTATGCTGCTCTTGAGCGGCGGATGAGTTTTTGCAGGCGGTGCATGGCATAGCGATCTATTTCGGGCATGGCATCTTTGGAAACAGTATGTTTTTGAGGGTCAAAATCTCCAAGGTTGCCCAAAATAAAGCGCCATGTGTTGCGGATACGGCGATAGGCATCAACAAGCTGTTTGAGGATGTTATCGGAAATCCTTATGTCATCGCGGTAGTCTGTTGCGGCCACCCACATCCGCAGTATTTCCGCCCCGTATTTGTCAATGACCTCCTTGGGGGCCACAATATTGCCCAAAGATTTGCTCATCTTGCGGCCGTTTTCATCCACCACAAAGCCGTGGGTCAAAACCGCCTCGTAGGGCGCCCTGCCCCTTGTTCCAACTGCTGTGAGAAGGCTGGAATGAAACCAGCCCCGGTGCTGGTCGCTGCCTTCCAGATAAAGCTGGGCAGGCCAGGCCAGGCTTTCGCGCCTGGCAAGAACCGCTGCATGGCTCACACCGGAATCAAACCACACATCCAGAATGTCTGTTTCCTTTTCAAAGTCGGCCTTGCCGCATTGTGGGCAGACAAAGCCCGGTGGCAAAAGCTCTGCCTCGTCCCGGTCAAACCAGACATCCGCTCCATGCTCCTCCACCAGAAGGGCCACACGCTCCACCGTGTCCTTGTCGTTTATTAACAGGCCGCAGCTTTTGCAGTAAAAGGCCACAATGGGAACTCCCCAGGAGCGCTGGCGGCTCACACACCAGTCCGGGCGGTTTTCTATCATTCCGTAAATGCGCTCCCTGCCCCATTTGGGAATCCATGTCACCTGGTCTATTGCCTCAAGGGCTTTTTTGCGAAGCCCGGTTTTGTCCATGGAAATAAACCACTGGGGCGTTGCCCGGAATATGACCGGCTTTTTGCAGCGCCAGCAATGGGGATAGGAATGGGAAAGGGTTTCGGTTTTAAGAAGGGTGCCGTCAGATTTGAGTTTTTCCACAATTTGGGCATTGGCCTTGAAAACAAACTTGCCTGCAAAAAAGCCCACATCTTCTGTAAAGCAGCCTCCATCATCCACCGGCGAATAGGTTTCCAGGCCGTATTGGAGGCCCACCTCATGGTCCTCGCGGCCATGGCCCGGAGCTGTGTGAACGCAGCCTGTCCCTGCTTCCAGGGTAACATGGTTGCCCAAAATGACTATTGAATCCCTGTCGTAAAAAGGATGCCTTGCCTTTCTGTTTTCCAGAACTTTCGCGCTGAACTCCGCAACAATGCTGTATTCACCAAAGCCAAAGGCCTTCATGCAAGAGTCAACAAGGTCCTTGGCCAGGATGTAAACCTTGCCCGAAGCCTCTGCCGCAGCATAGGTGAAATCCGGATGCAGGGCGATGGCCAGGTTGGCAGGCAGGGTCCAGGGGGTTGTTGTCCAGATGACTATGGAGACCTTTTTGCCCGAAAGCGCCGGAATGGCATCGGAAAGATCCTCCTCCACAGGAAAGGCCACAAAAACCGAAGGGGTTGAAGCGTCCTCGTACTCCACCTCGGCTTCGGCCAGGGCTGTGCGGCAGGAGTTGCACCAGTAAACAGGTTTTTTGCCCCGGAACAGCGCGCCGTTGTCCGCAAACTTGCCGCACTCGCGCACAATGTCTGCCTCATAGGCATAGGCCATTGTCAGGTAGGGGTCATCCCAAAGGCCCATAACCCCCAGCCGTTTGAACTCGCTGCGCTGCACATCAATAAAGCCCTCTGCATATTCCCGGCAGCGCTGCCTTACCTGCACAGTGGTCATGGCAGCCTTTTTGTCGCCAAGCTGCTTGTCAACATTGTGCTCAATGGGCAGGCCGTGGCAGTCCCATCCGGGAACATAA
>JASEHB010000010.1 GCA_030018745.1 Desulfatibacillaceae bacterium
CACGCGCTCAAACCATTTGTCCACAAAGGCTTTGGGCCTTGTGTCCAGCCCACCTATGCCCAGCATAAGCACTTCCGCCTGCCCGTTTGAAGGGCTTGCGCCGGAATGCGCCCGCACATAATTGGCACTTCCCGAATTAAGGAAAGCGCCGCCTTGGTGCTCCACCCTCAAGGTGTATGTTCCTCCCTCCTTCCAGGCCCAGGCCCTTGCAGGCGGCACAAGGGGTTTTTCAATGGCCTTGCCGATTCCTAAAAAACGGTTAACAGGGGTAGGAAAATCCAAATGGCGGCTTGGAACAAAGGTAACGGTAAATCCGCCAAAGGCATAAGGCTGCATGGGTACTATTTCAAGAATTCGCTCCGGGCCAAGCCCGCCGCCCAGAGCAATATTTTTTGTGGAGGCCGACCCGGCCACAACCGCCCCCGCAGCCAAAGCAACGCAGGCCGCATCCAGGGCGTGATCCACATGGCTGTGGGTGACAAGCACAGCATCTGCCCGACCGATGCCCGATTGGGCAAGAACCTGCTTAACAAGGGCGCTATCCGGCGCAATAGACCCGGCAAGCAGCCTTAAGCGGGAAGGCCGGGAAAAGTAAGGGTCAATGAGAATCGTGCTTGCGCCGTCTGTAACGGCCAGGCTGTTTGTCCCCAGAAAAATCGCCTTCACAAAGGATTTACGGTTCATGGGCAAGGCCTCAAAGACAAGCTTTTTTCTTTGTGTTATTAAGAAGACTCTGATTTGATAAGAGTATCTGTCAAATGGCCGTTAAAAACAATATTTTTGTTCAATTCCGGGGTTTTGTATGAAATATGCGACACAAAAAATGGATTTTGCAAGTCGCCTTGATATGCTTACAGAGCTTGCCCGCGCAGGGGACGGCCAGGGCTTTGGGGCCACCATAAAAAGTGTTGAGCCGGTTTTTGATTTTGTGCTCGACAAGTTTGTAGGTTCTTATGATTTGTTCAATCCAAGGGCAATTCTGCCGGGCAAAAGAAAACCTCTTTGCATAATTGCGGCCCACGGCCCGCTCACGGCCCCCCTTGCAGGCATGGCCATAATCGGGCGACTTTATCTGGACAAAGGCCTTGGCGACATGGTGGCGGGATTTTATCCTCATCCGGCCCTTTTCTGGCTGCCGGGCATGGACAAAATTTTTTCCCGAATCGGCACGCCCACAAAGGTTTATGACGCCCCCACCCTGGTGGGGCTTCTAAAATCCGGCAAAATGAATATTGCCGCCACAGCGCCCGAAGGCCTTTCCTGCCATTTTACCTGGGATGAATATGTTGGGCCCCTGCGCAGCGGCGGCATGATTGAGACGGCAATCCGGGCTGATGCGGACCTCTGTCTTTTCACCCACCTGGGGGGAAGGGCCTGGGCCATTGAGCTTAAACTGCCCCTTGGCCTTTCTCTGCCCATGACCCGCGGCCTGCAAGGCCTTTACATACCCCTGCCCCCTGTGCGAAAAATCCCCCGTTATTCCATTTACTGCAAGCGCTTTGCCCCTCTGCTAAC
Organism: Desulfatibacillaceae bacterium; assembly: GCA_030018745.1. Taxonomy (GTDB): domain Bacteria; phylum Desulfobacterota; class Desulfobacteria; order Desulfobacterales; family Desulfatibacillaceae; genus JAGVAW01. Next base: position 1,516 of record JASEHB010000010.1, read on the forward strand.
CAAGGCAAGGCTGGAAAAGCTTTCAGCCAGGGAGCGGCACATGGCAATTTCGCTGGAAATGGAGCGGGTGCGTAACGAACTTAACCTGATGACAGACGAGCTAAAACGCAGAATAGCCAAAAAGGGTTGACAAAAATTTAAGGCCAGTTAAAGGCCAAGTCATCAAATTATGGAAAGAGCCATGACGCGAAAACAAAACTGCTTGTTTGCCGCACTTTTGCTGGCAGCCCTTGTCCTTGCCGGATGCCAGGCAGGCTTTAATGCCGCCCCAAAAGCCGCCCATCCCGAAGGCATAACCCAGGTTGCAACAATAGACGCCCTGCTGGCAGGGGTGTATGACGGCCACATGAGCCTTGCCACCCTCTTGCAGTACGGAAATTTCGGCATAGGCACCTTTGAAGGTCTTGACGGCGAGATGATTCTTCTGGATGGCGCATTCTACAAGGTGAGGGATGACGGCAAGGTTTATCTGCCTGACCTGACTGAAGAAACGCCCTTTGCCAGCGTTACGCGCCTTGTGCCGGATATTACGGCGCCCATCAACAGGCCGCTGGATATGCAGGCTTTCATGGAGTTGGTTGATGAGCTTGCCCCCAGGCAAAACAGCTTTTGCGCGTTTCTTGTGAGGGGAGACTTTGTGCGGATGCGGACCCGGAGCGTTCCCAAACAGCAAAAGCCCTATCCGCCCCTTGCGGAAGTGACCAAAAACCAGCCGGTTTTTGACTTTGAAAACATCTCCGGCATGCTTGTGGGCTTCCGCTCGCCGGACTTTGTAAAGGGAGTCAATGTCCCTGGCTATCACATTCATTTTCTTGCGGATGACCTTTCCGGCGGGGGCCATGTGTTGGGCTTTGAGCTTGCCCGTGGAGTTTTGGAGGCAGATACGGTTCACAACTGGCTTAACCTCTTTTTACCGGACCAGAGTCAGGCCTTTGACAATAGCGATCTTGCCATAGACCGCACAGAGGAGCTTAAAACCGTGGAGCAGGAAAGGTAAAGGCCTTGTCCGGCCTGCCGTCTGCCCGCAGGCCTTGCTGCTGGCAAAAACCTAAAAGCCCGGGTTGAGCGGGTTATTTGAGGCATAACAACCATGATAAAGCCTTTTCTGGTCAAGCTTCTTGGCCCTGCCGGGTACCAGAACTCCATAAGTTTTGTGAGCGATGTTTACCAGAGCACCTTTCTGCCCATCAAAGAGCCGGGCATGGACATTGTGCGCCTGCTCCTGCACAAAGGCGGCACGGTTTTGGATGTGGGGGCCAACATTGGCCGCTTCACCGGCCTGGCGGCGCGCAGGGTGGGGCCAACTGGCCGGGTATATGCCTTCGAGCCTTTGGAATATCCCATGCGGGTTTTAAAAACCGCTGCCAGGTTAAGGGGCTGGTCCCAGGTTGTGCCGGTTGACCAGGGCCTTTCCTCAAAGCCTGGCATAGCCCAAATTCATATTCCCCTTCAGGATGGCTGGAAGCCCAAAACCGCGCTTGCCTATCTTGCAGAGGAGGCAACGGGGCCAACAGTTTCCGAGACAATACGCCTCACCACTCTGGATGCCTTTGCCCAGGAGAACAACTTAAACCAAATCCATTTTATAAAATGCGATGTGGAAGGCTCGGAGCTTTCCTTTTTAAAGGGCGCGCTTGCCAGCCTTGCCCAGTGGAGGCCTTTTTTGTTCATGGAAATAGACCCGGCCTTCTGCACCCGCAGGGGGTATGCGCCTGACGAGCTTATCGGGCTTCTTGCCTCCCTTGGGTACAGAGCCTTTGCCCGCACAGGCCCTTTGGCCCTTGAGGAAATTGTTTCCGTGGCCCTGTCCGCCCCGAAGGATGAATATTTCTTTATTGCCCAAAGCAAAATCGCCTCCCTGCCCCAAACCATAAAAATCGCAACAAAAGGAGCACCATGAAAGCCAGTGATCGCCTGATTTTTGCCCTGGATGTGCCGGATATAAAAAGCGCAGGCAGCTTTATAAACCAGCTTGCCGGGTCCGTGGGATTGTTCAAGGTGGGGCTTGAGCTTTTTGCAGCCGCAGGGCCAAGTGTGCTGGAGCTTATAAAAAAGGCCGGGGCAAATTTTTTTCTGGATCTTAAACTCCACGATATTCCAAAAACCGTTGAAAGGGCCATGTCGGTCATCGCTGCATCCGGGGCCAGCCTTGCAACTGTTCATGCAGCAGGCGGGCCTGCCATGCTTGAGGCAGCGGCAAAGGGCGCTGGCAAAAACACCCGAGTTCTGGCGGTCACGGTGCTTACAAGCCAGGGCGAAGAAGATGCAAGAGCAGCAGGGGCTGCCTCTGTTTCCGAGCTTGTTGTGGCCCGCGCCATAATGGCCCAAAAGGCCGGATGCCACGGGGTGATATGCTCCGGCCTTGAGGCTGCAAAGGTCAAGGTAGCAACCGGGCCGGGCTTTTTGTGCGTTTGCCCAGGCATAAGGACGGATACCACCCCAGGCCAGGATGATCAGGTGAGGGTTATGACGCCCGAAAACGCAATCAGCCAGGGCGCGGATTATCTTGTCATAGGCAGGCCCATAAAGGATGCAAAGGACCCATTGAGCGCAGCAAGGGAAATTGCAAGGCGCATGGGCGGATGAAGCATTTTTTAAGTTTAAGGGCTTTTTGCAGGAAGTTTTACTTGACGGGTACTTGACTGGAAAGGGCTTTGAGCCTTCCTTCCATCAGGGCTTTTCATCGTAACATATTAAAATAAAATCAAATTTCAATACAAGCCCTTGCTTGATAACAAAGTTGTCAATCTCTTGCCCGGTTATAGACAGCTCCGTAGGCAGCAGCTTCAATAAACCCCTTTTGTTTTAAGAATCACATCCAGCAGCAGGGCTGCCAGAAAGATTATGCCGAAAAGCCGGTTGTAAACAAAGGAAACGGCTGAAAGGAAAAGGGGCCACACATTGGGGGGAAGCTCGGCTGGCGGCTCCTTTGGCCGGGGATGCCGATAAATGTTTATGGCCCACACGCATTTGGGAACAGCCAGCAGCACAAGGGCAAAGGCAGGGCCAAGAATCTGGGTTGCCACAAGGCCTGCCAGAAGAAGGTACTGGAAAATCCACAGGCCGATGGTGGTGTGGCGGGATATTTTTTCGCCAAGAATGACAGGAAGGGTTTTTACGCCCTTTTGTCTGTCAGCCTCAAGCTTATCGGTATGCTTGCCAAAGAGAACCGTGGTAGGCCCCATTGCATAAACAAGGCTAACCAGCACAGCCCCGTTGCTCCACTGGCCGCCTGTTGCCACAAAGTAGGTCCCCCCAACCATGAGCGGCCCCCACACCAGCACAACGGAAGGCTCGCCCAGGCCCATGTACTTCAAGGGCCAGGTGTAGAAAAGGGCAAAAAAGGCCCCTGCCAGCATTAGGTACAAAACGCCGGTTCCCACGGCAAAAAAAAGATACACCCCCGCAGCAACAGCCACAGCGCTTGAAAAGGCGATGTGGGCAAACATCTGCTTTTCGCTCATCAGGCCGTGCTCAAGGGGCTGGGGGCCGTACTGACTGCGGAAGTAGTTGTCCTTGTCAATGCCGCGCTTGAAATCAGTATAATCGTTTAGCAGGTTGTTGGCTGCATGGGCAAAAACAAGGCCGATAAGGCAGACAACAAATGCGCTCCATGAGAAAAGCCCGTCGCGGGCAGCCAGAAGGCCGCCCACAGCGCAGGAGGTGGCTGTCATCACAAACACTGCGCTGCGGGTGGCAATGAGCCAGCGGGAAACAATGTCCAGCTTGTCCCATTGCTCCCTGCTTATGCGCGGGATGATTTTGAGAGCCTGTATCCACATCCTAAAATCAGGCATGGCGCTCCTTGTGACAGCCTTTAAATATGCCTGCCCTGCTGATTTTGCGGCCTGCTACCCGAAAACGCCTGTCCGCCAGAGGGTCAGCGCAAAAATAACGCCTGCAATGGCAAGGGCCGCCAGGATTGAATCCGGCGAAAAATGCGGAAGGCGGCCCATGTTGCAGGCTAATCCTTATCCAGCCCAAAAGCCGTGTGCAGGCAGCGGGTGGCAAGCTCGGCGTATTTTTCCTCCACAACACAGGAGATGCGGATTTCGCTTGTGGAGATCATCATTATATTGATGCCCTCCTGGGCCAGGGTGGAAAACATTTTGGCAGCCACGCCGTGGTTGGTCTTCATGCCAACGCCGGTTATGGAGACCTTGGCAATGTCCTTGTCGCCAAGAACCGACTGTGCGCCTATTTTGCCTGCCACATGCTGAACCACTTCCATTGTGCGGTCATAGTCGATCTTGGGCACCGTGAAGGTGATGTCTGTCAGGTGCTCGGCGCGGGTGTTCTGGATTATCATGTCCACGGACACGCCTATTTCCGCCACAGCGCTGAATATTCTTGCGGCAATGCCCGGCTGATCCGGAACCTTGGTGATGGTCACGCGGGCATCATCTTTTTTGAAGGTCACGCCTGCGACCACCATTTTTTCCATATCCCTGTCCTCACCCACAATCATGGTTCCCTCCTCCTCATTGAATGACGAGCGCACATGCACCGGCACATCAAATTTCTTGGCAAATTCAACCGAGCGGATTTGCAACACCTTGGCCCCAAGGCCCGACATTTCCAGCATGACATCATGGGTCACGCATTTTAACTTCCTGGCCTTTGGCACAATGCCCGGATCCGCCGTATAAACCCCGTCCACATCCGTAAAAATCTCGCACACATCCGCCTTTATGGCAGCGGCAATGGCAACTGCCGAGGTGTCCGAACCGCCCCGGCCTAAAGTTGTGATATTGCCCATTGCATCCACGCCCTGAAAGCCCGCGATGATGACAATGGTATCATGGGCAAGCAGATCCATTATGGGCTTTGAATCAATGTGCTGAATCTTGGCGCTCATGCGGTGTTCGTCTGTGCGGATATTGGCCTGGAAGCCTAATAGCGAGCGGGATTTGTAGCCCTTTGCCTCCAGGGCTATGGCCATCAGGGCCACAGTCTGCTGCTCTCCCGTGGACATGAGCATATCCATTTCCCGGCGGTTTGGCCGGTCGGTTATCACTTCAGCCATCTGGATGAGGTGATCCGTGACCCCTGCCATTGCTGAAAGCACCACCACCACCTTGTGCCCGGCCTCGTAGGTTTTGATGACCCGGCGGGCGACATTCTGTATGCGGACCATATCGCCCACAGATGTTCCGCCGTATTTCTGCACAATAAGACTCATGGCTGCTCCTTAAAAACTGTTTGTTCTTTCAATGGTTATATCCCGGCCAGATTCGACGAGGCCATTTAGCAAATCATCCGCATCTTGTCCAGCAGGTAAAAAGCAAATACTTCGGGCGGTTTCGCCCCTTATACCAAATTCCACCCAAAATAGTGGGGAAAAATCCGGCCCTTTTGCCTGCTGCGCCCATTCAATGGCTGTCACCCCTTCTTCTTCCAGAATCTCGTAAAACCCGATTCCCAAAAGGTCATCCTGGCCTGTTATGCGGTAGAGATCCATGTGGAAAAAGGGAATCCTGCCAGGATACTCGGCAACCAGGGTATAGGTAGGGCTTGTAACCGGAATCCGCGGGTCAACTCCAAGCCCCCTTGCTATGCCCTGGCAAAAGCAGGTCTTGCCTGCCCCCATTGGGCCTGTGAGCGCCAGCACGCTGCCGGGCGGCAATACCTTGCCAAGGGCCTCACCCAAGGCGCGGGTGGCCTGGGGGCTTTGGGAAATAAAAAGCCGTTTCACGCCAAATTGTCCTTTGCCAGGCACAAAATGGCCCCTGGCAGGACATTGCAAACATCGCTGGCCGTATAGCCAAAAGGCCCCTTGCTTTCATAAAGTTTATCAGCAGCCAGCCCATGAAGATAAACGCCAAGCCGGGCCGCGTTTTGGGGCGAACAACCCTGGGCAACAAGGGCAGCAATAATGCCTGTAAGCACATCCCCCATGCCTCCGCTTGCCATGCCGGAATTGCCCTTGGGGTTTACAAAAACTTCTGAATCCGGGTGCGCAATGACCGTTCGCGCTCCCTTTAAAACAAGGTGCACCCTGTTGGCAACAGCAAAATCCCTGGCGCATTTAATGCGGTCCGACTGGATTTGGACTGTTGAAAGGCCGGTGAGCTGCGCCATTTCGCCGGGATGGGGCGTTAAAATGACAGGGGCCTTCACCTTTTTTAATATGCCTGGGTTTTTGGCAAGGCAGTTAAGGCCGTCTGCATCCACAACGATTGGCATCTTGGCCTTTTCCAGCAGAAGGCTCACCAGTTTTGCTGTCTGCTCCCCTGTGCCAAGGCCTGGGCCTATAGCCAGTGCTGCCTTGCCCGCCATAGCGGCCAGCAGGGATTTGGCTGCATCCTCTCCAAGGCAACGGTCATCTGTTTCCGGCAGATAAAGGGTCATGGGTTCAACTGCCAGGGCTTCCAGAACAGGCCCCAGGCTTTTGGGGACTGCAAGCGTCACCAGGCCTGCCCCGGCGCGCATTGCAGCGTTGGCCGCCAAAGCCGCGGCCCCTGTTTTTCCCGGCGAGCCAGCCACCACAAGCACATGGCCGGTATTGCCCTTGTGGGCCGCGGCATCGCGCCTGGGCAGCATTTGAGCCGCATCCTGCCGGGTAAGCAAAAAGGTGTCCGGCCCAACAGATTGTGCCACATGGGGAGGTATGCCGATATCAACAAGAATTATTTTGCCGCTCAAGCCTGCCCCAGGCTCCTGGGCCATGCCAAGCTTTACGGCCCCCATTGTGGCGGTTGCATCCGCCCTAAAAACAACCCCGCCCTGGCCGGTATCTGCAAAAAGGCCGCTTGGAATGTCCAGAGCAAACTTGAAGCCGGGCTGCTGGTTCAAAAACTCCACAACCGTCTTGAAATAGCCCGTCAGGGGGCTGGCAAGGCCCGTGCCTAAAATGGCGTCTATCCAGACGCTGTGGCCGGAAATTTTTTTCTCTTTGCTAAAGGCTTTTTGGTCGGGCAACTCAATAACCGGCGCATCCATTTTGTACAAAAGCTCAAGGTTGGCGCGGGCGTCACCCTTTATATCTTCCCGGCTTGCCAGAAGATAAACCGTGACAGCCGCCCCCTGGCCAAAAAGACAGCGGGCCATGACAAAACCGTCTCCGCCGTTGTTGCCCTTGCCCGCAAACACGGCAATGCGTTTATTTGCAAGGTCTGGAACCTGGGCATAAAGGGCATCCAGGGCGCCGCGTGCGGCAGCCTCCATGAGGACCATTCCCGGCAGGCCGAAATCCTCAATGGTTCTTCTGTCCATTTCCCGCATCTGGGAGGCGCTTACAAGAATCATGTTGCCCTTCCTGCGTTTTTTCCAGTTGTCCCAGGTATCAATCCCTGCTGTTTACCATGTCTCCCTGGCCTGTGGCCTCAAGCACGCTCTGCCATAGCTCGCTTGTCGGCTCGCTGCGTTTGCGCCTGCCTGCCGAGGCATCCATGGGTACATGAACAAACTGGTTGCGCCAGTAACCCACAAGGGTGCGGGTTTTGCCTGCCATGCCTGCATGAACAGCGTTTCTGGCAAGGGCGCTGCAAAATACATTGTCATTGGCATTGGCTGGCAGGCTGCGAATCATGTAGCTTGGGTCTATGTATTTGAGGGAGACCTCCGTACCCTGCCCTGCAAAATAGGAAATAAGCTCCTGTTTTAAATAGGTCCCTATGTCGTGGAGTCGCACATTGCCCGAAGGGTCCTTTTCGTCCTTTTCCCGGCCAAAGAATTTCTGGCCTGCGCCTTCCGCCACCACCACCACCGCGTGGCCGCGCTGGCCAAGGCGCTCCTTCATTCGGCTCAAAAAGCCTTTTTCGCCGTTCAAGTCAAAATCAATTTCCGGAATAAGGACAAAGTTGACATCCTGCTGGGCCAGGGTGGCGTTTGCGGCAATGAAGCCCGAATGGCGGCCCATGAGCTTTACAAGCCCGATGCCGTTGGGATAGCCGATGGCCTCGATATGCGCGCTACGGATGGCATGGGTGGCCATTTCAACAGCCGTGTCAAAGCCAAAGGAGCGCTCCACAAGATAGATGTCATTGTCAATGGTCTTGGGAACGCCGATTACCGAAATTTTAAGGTGGCGCTTTTTTATTGTATCGCAGATTTTGGTGGAGGCCATCAGGGTGCCGTCTCCGCCCACGGTGAAAAGAATGCCGATGTTCAGGCGCTCCAGACAGTCAACAATTTCGTCAATGTCCTGGGGGCCGCGGGATGAGCCTAACATGGTGCCGCCCATCTGGTGGATTTCCGCCACATAGTGGGGGTCCAGGTCCACCAGGTCATAGCCGTATTTGGGAATAAATCCCGCAAGGCCGTAGCGGATGCCGTAAATGCTGCGCACGCCGTAGCCCCACCAAAGCTCCATAACAACGGCCCGGATGATGTCGTTAAGGCCGGGGCACAGGCCCCCGCAGGTTACAATGGCGCAGCGCAGCTTGCTGGGGTCAAAAAACACATTTGGGCGGGGGCCGGCTTTTTCAAAGGAGACAACATCCTGGCCTTCCCGAATTTGGGCCGTTATTTTGCCTGCATCGCTTTCCAGAAGGATGCGCTCGTCATCGCTCACAAAGCGGGTCCCTCCCGCCCTTTTAACGGGCGAGGGGATTTTTGGCTCCCCCAGCGTCTGAACCAGGGTGTCCTTCACAGATATCTGCATACCGTCTCCATTGCCGGAAAGACGGTCATTTTTTGCGACTGCGGACTTTTTTTTACCTTTTTTAGGCTCCATTGAAACGCAAGGCTCCTTTTCCCAAGATGTCGTGCAGATGGACAATGCCTGCAATGGTATTGCCCGGCCCGATGACGGGCAGAACCGTGATGAGATGATTTTCCATTATATTAAGGGCCTCGCCTGCCAGGGAATCTGGAGTAACGGCCTTGGGGTTTGGCGTCATGGCCTGGGCTGCGGTCATGTTGGGGGAGAATGTTCCCGAAAGAAGCATTCTGCGAAGATCGCCGTCTGTAATTATACCTTTAAGGATGCCTTTTTCCGCCACAAGGGTGGCCCCAAGGTCTGTTTCGTTCATGCGAATCATGGCCTTATCCAGGGGGGTGTCCGGCGAAACTTCGGGAACGCTTTCCCCGGTAAGCATCATATCCGCCACTTTTGCGGAAAGCCGCCTGCCCAAGGCCCCGCCGGGGTGGAAGAGCTTGAAGTCCTTTGATTCAAAATGGTGCCGGTGCATAAGAACAACAGCAAGGGCATCCCCCACAGCCATGAGGGTTGTGGTGCTTGTGGTTGGGGCAAGGCCCATTGGGCAGGCCTCCTTTTCCACGCGCACATCCACCACAAGGTCGCTGCTCTTTGCCAGGGCGGAGTCCAGCCCGCCGGTAAGGGCAATAACCGGGCAGCCAATGCGCCTTATGCTGGGAATAAGGGCGTTTAACTCATCTGTTTCGCCGGAATTGGAAAGGGCAAGAAAAACATCCGTTGGGCCTACCATGCCCAAATCCCCGTGCATGGCCTCCACAGGGTGCAGAAAAAGCGATGGCGTGCCAGTGCTGTTTAAGGTGGCCACCATCTTGCGCCCCACCAGACCGGACTTGCCTATGCCAGCCACAATGACCCGGCCCTTGGCTGCATCAATCCAGTCCACCATTGTCACAAAGGAGTCTCCCAGGCGCTCCATTACAGAAAGGATGCCCTGTGCCTCGGTTTTAAGAACCTCTTTTGCCTGTTCAAGAATCATGTTTGCTCTGCCTTGGGCAGGATTTATTTGGAAGCGGCATTTTATTTCAAGCTCCTGGCAATTATCCGGCTTTCAATAAAATACATAAAATTAACCAACCTATACCTACCCAATTGTGGGCAACTAAATCAAGGCCTGATTTTTTTGCCTGCCCGGATTTGGGGTGCAAGAGCGGGCAGGCCACTGACTGCATGGGCCAGAAGCCAAAAGGCGGCCATTTCAAGGGAATTTTCCCATTTGCCGTCAGCACTGGGGTTGTGGTATCAAAATACCGGGGGGAAAACAGGGTTGACCGGAAAAGCCTTTGTACCATCAGAGGCGGTCGTGCTGGGCAATTTTAGCCCAAATCCGTGCCAAATTCCGCACAATCCTTGTTTGGGATTTTTGCTCTACATTTGAGGCTTGAGGGGGGGCCAACCCCAAAACAAAGAGGTGCAAGCATGAGTTGCCGGAAAATGGAATCCAAAACACCAGGCCGGAGGACTTTTCTGCCCAAGGCTTTTATGTGGGGCCTTTTTGCGCTTTTGGCCCTGTGGCAGGGAGGTGCTCTGGCCCTTGCTGCAACCGCGCCCTACACCGGACAGAATAAATGCTACAACAACAACGGGGAAATAGTCTGCCCCCAGCCCGGAGAGCCTTTTTACGGCCAGGACGCCCAGTATCCCGGCCCGCGCTCCTTTACAAAGCTTGGGAATAACGGACAGCCCCTGGCAGATAACGCCCTTGAATGGCGCACCGTGGCCGACAATTTTACGGGGCTGGTTTGGGAGGTAAAGCAGGATGCAGATGGATTTGCCAACTACGGCAATCTCAACGATGCGGACAACACCTATGCCTGGTACGATGATGTGGAGTTTCCCGATGATGGAGACGAAGAAAAGGGATTCTGGAACAACGAAGTTAACACCCAGGTGTTCATAAACGCCCTTAATGCCGCCAGATACGGCGGTTTTTCCGACTGGCGCCTGCCCACAGTCGCCGAGCTTGCCACCCTGATTCTGCCAGACGGCAGCCATCCTGCCATAAACCAGAAATATTTTCCCAACACTTCTTTAGGCCCCTACTGGAGTTCAACAACCTATTTGGCAGATGCCCAGGGAGACGCGCTCAAAGCTTGGCGTGTGAGATTTGGACATCCCATTGCCAATAATGAGCCTGCATCCGGTATTGTTATTGAAGAGAGCAAGGCCGTTGAATTTTTTGCCAGGGCCGTGCGGGGGTTCATGGACCCCCACGGTGGAGGCTTTACAGGAAATGATGATGTACCCGCCCAAGACCGGACCACAACAGACATTGACAGCGGCCTTATGTGGTGGACGCCTATGGGGCCTGACGACGAAGATCCTGATGCGCCTGCAAACAATGCTGCCATGGCCCAGCTTGACATCAGAAGGACATGGCAGGAGGCCCTGGCCTTTTGTGAGGAAGTCGCCGCAGCAGGATATGCAGGATTTGGTGACTGGCGTATGCCAAGCCGCACTGAAATGCAAAGCCTGCTCAACTATAGAACCGTTCCCTTGAGCGACTTGGATTCCTTTCCCCCCCCGGAAGAAAAAAACGCCCGGTTCTGGACTGCCACGACAAACGCCTTAAAGCCTGATGAGGCCTGGCGCATAAATATTGATTACGGGCGGATTGAATCCAGCGTCAAAACAGACGAGTATTTTGTGCGCCCGGTGCGAGGCGGTTATTCCGGGCCTCTGGCTCCGGATGCCATTATCTCCCCTGCCCAGGGAGGCGTATTTGGGCTTGGCGAGAATATGGAGATAAGATGGAATAAGGATGCTTTTGATGCCCCGGAAAATCCCGTGGGCAATGATCCAAGAATCCTCATCCGCCTCTCGCGGGACGGGGGCAAAACCTTTTTCCGCATCAACACGCCAAATCCTTCACCCAATACTGGCCTTTTTGTGTGGAAGGCAGCAGGTGCAGCCACAAACAATGCAGTTCTGCGCATTTCACAGCAGATTGACGCCAATGACCCTGTGGGTGATCAGGACAAATGGATTGAGATGGGCCTTTTTTCCATTATCACCCGTCCGGATGACACGCCTCCGCCCCAGCGGCAGGTAACAGGCGGCGCAACCGACAGCGGCGGAGGCGGCTGCTTTATCAACAGCCTTCAACCTTAAAATTTATGGATTTTAATCCCTGAAACCCCCAAAATTCATCCGGGCCTTTCCGTTTTTCTTGAGCCGGTTACTGGAAAAACGGGAAGGCCCGCCAGCCAAGGCTTTGGCCCCTGCAAGCAAAAATATACCATATATCTGTTTTTTTTCCTTGACACCTACAATATGTAGTGGCATTATTCTTTTTAAGAGCCTTACAAACCGAGTCTGCCCTGGGGGGGTCAAAAAACTTAAGGCAAATTGCCAATAAATTCTTGATTTTTTCTTTTTTTCGCTTCCCTGACAGACCAAATCTTTTCTGCCGGTTATTTCAAAAACGGGCAGATGCTTTTTTGTCCTTTTTGCCTTTATGCTTTCGTTTTCTCTTCAAAAAATTTCCCGGCGCATTTGCGCATTGGATTTGTTTTTTCCTTGAAAATTTCATTTTTCATATAAGTTTCAGCTTATTACCCCCAAACACAATTTCGGCAGCGAGGTTTTCATGTTCGAGCAGATTAAAAAAAGAGATGAGCGGATTGTTCCCTTTGATGCATCCAAAATAACCTTTGCCATTGCAGCAGCAGGCCGGGCCACAGGCGAGTTTGCCGAGCGCGAGGCTAAGAAGCTCACATTGAAGGTTCTCACCCTGACCCACGACCTTCAGCTTGGGCCAATTCCCCATGTGGAGGAGGTTCAGGACATTGTTGAAAGGGTGCTTCTTGACTCCCCCTTCTACAAGAGCGCCAAGTCCTACATCCTCTACCGTGAGCAGCACGCGCAAATCCGCAACATAGCCACCGGATTTCGGGTTGACCTTGTTGATCACTACATTGACAGGCTGGACTGGAAGGTCAAGGAAAACAGCAACATGAGCTATTCCCTCCAGGGCCTGAACAACTATATCTCATCAGACATCACTTCCGAATACTGGCTCAACAAGATCTATCCGCCGGAAGTGCGGGACGCCCACAAGAGCGGCGACATGCACATCCATGATCTGGCCCTTCTTTCTGTGTACTGCGTGGGCTGGGATTTGGAGGATCTGCTCCTTGAAGGCTTCAAGGGCGTTGCAGGCAAGGTGGAAAGCTCTCCGCCCAAGCATTTCCGGAGCGCGCTGGGCCAGATAGTCAACTTCTTCTACACACTCCAGGGCGAAGCTGCCGGCGCCCAGGCCCTTTCCCACTTCGATACCCTGCTGGCGCCCTTTGTGCGTTTGGACAATATGTCCGACTCCCAGGTCAAGCAGGCGCTGCAAGAGTTTGTTTTCAACATCAACATACCCACCCGCGTGGGCTTTCAAACACCCTTCACCAACATAACAATGGATCTGGTTGTGCCGGGCAACATGCGCGACCAGCCGGTCATCATTGGTGGCCGCCACCACGAGACCGACACTTACAAAATGTTCCAGGAGGAGATGGATCGCATAAACCGGGCATTCGCCCAGGTGATGATGGAAGGGGACGCCAAGGGCCGGGTCTTCACCTTCCCCATACCCACCTACAACATCACCCCGGATTTTGACTGGGACAACAAAACCCTTGAGCCTGTTTGGCAGATGACAGGCAAGTACGGCATCCCCTACTTCTCCAATTTCGTCAATTCCGACATGAGCCCGGAAGACGCCCGCTCCATGTGCTGCCGCCTGCGCCTGGACAATCGGGAGCTTCACAAGCGCGGAGGCGGCCTTTTCGGGGCCTACCCCCTCACCGGCTCCATTGGGGTTGTCACCCTCAATCTGCCCAGGGTGGGCTTTATCGCCCAGGATGAAAAGGAATTTCTGGCCCGCATTGACTCCCTTGTGAGCATTGCCGCCAAAAGCCTCTCCATAAAGCGCAAGGTGCTGGAAATCTTCACGGACAAGGACCTCTACCCCTACTCCAAGTTCTATCTGCGCAAAATTAAGGAGCGCTTCGGCAAATACTGGTTCAACCACTTTGGAACCGTGGGCATAATAGGCATGAACGAGGCCTGTCTTAACCTTTTTGGCGAGGGCATAGGCACGCCAAGGGGCCAGGCCTTTGCCTTGAGGGTCATGGAGCACCTGCGCAACCGCCTTGCATCCCTGCAGGAAGAAACCGGAGAAATGTTCAACCTGGAAGCCACCCCCGGCGAGGGTACAAGCTACCGCCTGGCAAAGTCCGACAAGGACCGTTATCCTGGCATTCTCTGCGCCAATGAACAAAACCTGGCAGACGGCGCAGCACCTTTCTACACCAATTCCACCCAGCTTCCCGTGGATTACACGGACGACCTGTTTGAAACCCTTGATCTGCAAGACGAACTCCAGACCCGCTACACGGGCGGAACCGTGCTGCACATCTTTTTGGGCGAGCAGGTGGCAGATCCGGGAGCCGTCAAAAGCCTGGTGCGCAAGGTGACTTCCGGCTACAAAATGCCCTACATCACCATCACCCCCACCTTTTCCGTATGCCCGTCCCACGGCTACATCGCAGGCGAGCAGGCAATCTGCCCCACCTGCGGCGCACAGGCAGAGGTTTACTCAAGGGTCGTGGGCTACCTGCGGCCCGTGGCCCAATGGAATGACGGCAAACAGGCGGAATTCGCCCTGCGCCGTGAATACAGCATGGCTTCATAAAAATGGGGGGGGGCAAAGCA
>JASEHB010000419.1 GCA_030018745.1 Desulfatibacillaceae bacterium
CGGTTCCAGGGAGACGAGAGCAAGGCTTGCGGGGCTTTTCCGGGGCTTTAGGTGTACTTCTTGTACATCGAGACCCGGCGATGCCCCGCATAACGCAGCTATCGTCTTTCTGGGGCCGCCCCGGAGAACTAGGTGCCTATATCCCAGCTAGCTAAATACTTCTTCTGCTCGGCGGTAAGCTCATCAATGAGTATGCCCATTGCCGCAAGCTTCATCAGGGCGATGTCTGCGTCAATTTGTGCAGGCACGGGATAGACATTGACTGCAAGGTCGGCGCCCTTTTTGACCATGTATTCCAGGCACAGGGCCTGGTTTGCAAAGCTCATGTCCATAACCGAGCTTGGATGGCCCTCGGCTGCGGCCAGGTTTATGAGCCGCCCTTCGCCAAGAAGGTTTACGCGCCTGCCGTCATTGAAGGTGTATTCCATGACAAAGGGGCGGATTTCCCGCTTTGCCTTGGCAAGGGATTCAAGGCCGGGGATATCAAGCTCCACATTGAAATGCCCGGAGTTGGACACGATTGCCCCGTCCTTCATGGCATTGAAATGCTCTTTGCGGATGACATTGATGTTGCCTGTTACCGTGCAGAAGAAGTCGCCGATGGCGGCAGCCTTTGCAATGGGCATAACGGAAAAGCCGTCCATGACAGCTTCCAGGGCAGCTGTGGGGTCAACCTCTGTGACGATGACATGGGCGCCCATGCCGCGAGCGCGCATGGCAAGGCCCTTGCCGCACCAGCCGTAGCCGCAAACCACAAAGCTGGCCCCTGCCAAAAGGCGGTTTGTGGCGCGGATGATGCCGTCAATAGTGCTTTGGCCCGTGCCGTAGCGGTTGTCGAAAAAGTGCTTTGTCTTGGCGTCATTGACTGCGATGATGGGGTATTTCAACACCCCGTCAGCGGTCATGCTGCGAAGGCGGATAACGCCTGTGGTGGTTTCCTCTGTGCCGCCCTTTACGCCGGAGAGCATTTCCCTGCGCTCGGAATGAAGGGTGGAGACCAGATCCGCGCCGTCATCCAGGGTGTAGTGGGGGGCTGCATCCAGCACGGCGTTGATGTGACTGTAGTAGGTCTTTGTGTCCTCGCCCTTTATGGCAAAGCAGGGTATGGAGTCATTGACCACCAGGGAGGCGGCTGTATCGTCCTGGGTGGAAAGGGGGTTTGACGCACAGGCAAAAACCTGCGCCCCGCCTGCTGCAAGGGTCTGCAAAAGGGATGCGGTTTCGGTTGTTATGTGCAGGCAGGCTGCAACCCGCATTCCTTCAAGGGGCTTTTCCTTTTCAAAGCGCTGCCGGATGAGGTTTAACACGGGCATACTCTGGTTTGCCCATTCAATGCGCCTTTTGCCCTGCTCTGCAAGGCCTTTGTCCAATACATCGTAATTCATAAACTGCCTTTCATGGAAGCCGGTAAAGGGATTGCCTTGCGTTTGACAAGGCCTTTGCCGCCTTTACGGGCCGGTTGTCGGGGTAAAATCCTGCTTTCCCCTTCTTGTTGGAAGTTCGCCAAAATTGTTGCGGCGCCTGAATCTTTACAGGCCTGCCAGGCTTTTAAGCTCCTCGGCCTTGTTGGTGTGCTCCCAGGTGAAATCCGGGTCTTTGCGGCCAAAATGCCCGTAGGCTGAAGTTTTGCGGTAGATGGGCCGCAGCAGGTCAAGGTATTCTATTATGGCCCGTGGCCGCAGGTCCCAGACCTGGGTGACAAGCTCGCGCAGTTTTGCAATGGGAACCTTGCCTGTGCCTTTGGGGTCAACCATGATTGAAACCGGGAAGGGCACGCCGATGGCGTAGGCTATCTGCACCTCGCACTTTTTGGCAAGGCCTGCTGCCACAATGTTTTTGGCGATGTGGCGGCCCATGTAGGCTGCGCTTCTGTCCACCTTGGATGGGTCCTTGCCGGAGAAGCATCCGCCGCCGTGGCTGCCCTGGCCGCCGTAGGTGTCCACGATTATCTTTCGGCCTGTAAGCCCGCAGTCGCCCATTGGCCCGCCAACAACAAAGCGGCCTGTGGGGTTGATGAAGTAGCGGGTGTCGCCGTCAATCATCTCTTTGGGAAGCACCTTTTTGATGACTTCCTCGATGATGGCCTCGCGGATTTCCGCATGGGTCACATCGGGCTTGTGCTGGGTGGATATGACAACAGCATCCACGCGCTTTGGCGTGCCGTTTTGGTATTCAATGGTGACCTGGCTCTTGCCGTCGGGCCGCAGAAAGCTCACAGCCCCGTTTTTGCGCACCTGGGCCAGCCTTTTTACAAGCTGGTGCGCGTAAAGAATAGGCATGGGCATAAGTTCAGGGGTTTCATCGGAAGCATAGCCGAACATGAGGCCCTGGTCGCCAGCACCCTGATCCTTGTAGTCGGATGTTTCCGCATCCACGCCCATTGCAATGTCCGGGCTTTGGTGGTCAATGCTGGTGAGCACAGCGCAGGTCTGCCAGTCAAAACCCATCTGGGACGAGTTGTAGCCGATGTCCTTTATGGTGTCGCGCACTATCTGGGGCATATCCACATAGCAGTCCGTGGAAATCTCTCCGGCGATGATGGCAAGCCCCGTGGTCACAAGGGTCTCGCAGGCAACCCGGCATTTCTTGTCCCTGGCGATGATGGCGTCCAGAATGGAGTCGGAAATGGCGTCTGCCACTTTGTCCGGGTGGCCTTCTGTCACTGATTCAGAAGTGAAAAAGTAGGAATCGCTGCCCATGTTTTTCTCCCTTTTGTTACTGGTGAAAAGTCCGGCCTTTATTAAGAAGGTGTTGTCAAAGGTGCCTGAAAAAAACTGCCGGAAAAATTTGCCCCTATAAAACACGCCTTTTTCAGCCCGGCGGATTAAGCATGATATTGTCAATGAGCCTTGTCTTGCCCACAAAAACAGCCATTGCCATAAGGGAAGGCTTTTGCACGCGGGCCACATCCACAAGGGTATCCGGGTCCACAATGCTTATGTAGTCAATGGCAGCTTCGGGCACGGCGGCAATTTTATCCTTTGCCTCCTGCAAAAGGCTTTGGGTGTCAAGCCGGCCGCCTGCAACCTTTTTTCTTGTTTCCTCAAGGCACTGGTATAGAGCTATTGCGTTCTTCCTCTGGGTTGCAGAAAGGTAGGAATTCCTGGAGCTTTTGGCAAGGCCGTCAGG
>JASEHB010000420.1 GCA_030018745.1 Desulfatibacillaceae bacterium
AGCGATATACCATAAACGCCCTGCCCGCCCTTTGCCGCGCCATGCCCCAGGCGCAGTTCACGGTTTATGTGAACCCCCATTGCGCCGGGCTTTTTTTGCTGCCCCAAAATGCAAGGCTGGAGAAGGTGAAAACAGCCCCCCACCTGCCCTGGCTCAAAACCGCGTGGCAGCAGACAGTTCTGCCTGCAAGGCTTGCCCGCGACAAGGCGGATGCCGCCCTTTTTTTTGCCAACACAGCGCCCATCCGCTGCCCCACCCCCTTTGTGCTTGTTATGCACGATCTTATACCCTTTGCCTTTCCAGGCAATTTTGCGCCCCTTCAGCGGGCTGCGCTACGAACCCTCTGGGTTATCTGCGCCCGTCAGGCCAAGGTGGTGGCAACTCCATCGCCCTTTGTGGCGGATTGCGTGCAAAAGAATCTTGGAGTTGCGGCAGAGCGGATACGGGTTGCGCCAGGGGCGGCGGATTCCTTTGCCCTGCAACGGGGCAACAAGCCCTCACCAGCAAAGGGCGGCTCCATACTGTATGTGGCCAGCGAAAAACCCCACAAAAACCTGCCGCTGCTTTTTGCAGCATTTGCAGAGGCAAAAAAGGCTGCCAAACACGCAAGACTTGTGGTAACAGGGGTTTTGGGCCAGGCGGCCCGGCAGATTGAGGCGCAGGCCCGGCAGATTGGCCTTGCGCAAAAGGATTTTTCCCTGCCCGGAAGGGTGAGTCAGAAAGAGCTTCTGGCCCTTTACGATGAGGCCCTGTTTGGCATTTTCCCTTCCCTTTACGAGGGCTTTGGCCTGCCTGTGCTGGAAGCCATGATGCGGGGCAGGGCTGTTGCCTGCTCAAAAATCCCCCCCCTGGTGCAGACAGCAGGCAGGGCTGCCCTTTATTTTGACCCTTTGGACAAGGCAGACATGGCCCGCGCAATGGCAAGGCTTTTTACGGATTCAAAGCTGCGCAATGATTTTGCGGAAAAGGGCCTGCGCCGGGCAAGGCGCTTTTCGTGGGAAAAAACCGGCCTTGCCCTGGCAGACTGCTTAACCCTGGCCCTTGCCGGAGACGGGCCATGAAAATATGCTTTGTGCTGGAATACTATGCCCCCCATGTGGGGGGAGGAGAAACCCTGTTTGTCGCCCTGGCGCAGGGCCTTGCAGCAAGGGGCCATTCCTGCGTGGTGGTCACAGCCCGGACAAACGGGGCAAATGCCGCACAAACCCTTGATGGGGTAAGGGTTTACAGGGTTGCGGTTCCAAAAAGGATTGACCGCCACGCATTCACCGCCCTTGGCCTGCCAAAAACCCTGGCCCTGGCAAAGCGGGCGGATATTATCCACACAATGACCTACAATGCAGCGCCCCTTGCCTGGCTGGCCGGCAAAATCTTAAAAAAGCCGGTGGTGCTCTCCGCCCACGAGGTTTTGGGCAGCCTGTGGTTTGGGGCCGGGCTTTCCCCCATCCAGGCCGGGTTTTTCAAACTTGCAGAAGACGCCCTTTTAAATCTTGCATTTGATGCCTATTCCTGCAATTCCCAGAGCACCTTAAATGCCCTTGCAGCCAAAGGGATTGACAGAAAAAGGCTGCATCTTATTTATCCGGGCGTGGATTTGGCGCTTTTCTCCCCCCAAAAAAAAGCCGCAAAACAGGCTGTGCGCCGGAATTTGAACATCCCCCAAGATGCCTTTGTGTGCCTGTATTTTGGCCGTCCTGGTGTTTTCAAGGCCCTGGAAAACCTTGTGGAGGCGGCATCAATCGCATCCGGCAAAATTGCAAACCTTGTGCTTGTGATGATTCTTTCGCCCCAGCCGGTTAATCAGTTCCAAAAAATCAGGGCATTGGCCGCCAACGCGCCGCCGGGGCTGGTGAAAATACTTGCCCCTGTTCCAAGGCAAAATCTGCCCGGCCTTGTGGGCATGGCCGACTGCGTTTGCGTCTCATCCCTTTCCGAAGGCTTTGGCTTTACAGCAGCAGAGGCAATAGCAATGGAAATCCCGGTTGTGGCCACAAGGGCTGGCTCTTTGCCGGAGGTGGTTTCCTCATTTCACCTGCTGGTGGAGCCGGGCAGCGCAAAAGCTTTTGCAGAAGGCATTGTGCAGGCCCACAGGGGCAATTTTGCCTTTGCGCCAAAGCGCCTTTTCCCAATTGAGCAAATGGTGGAAAAACACGAGAAGCTCTACGGAAAGCTTATTTGATGACAAGGCCCATAAGCATAATAATCTGCGCGCACAATGCAGCCCCGCGCATAGGCCTTCTTGTGGAGGCCCTTTGCGGGCAGATACCCGGCCCGGATACAGCCCACATTGTGCTTGTGGACAACGCCTCCAGCGATGACACGGTTAGCAGCGCCTTAAAAGCCGCACAAAGGGCTGGCAAGCCCGATCTTTTTGCCGTGATAAGCGAAAAGACCCCAGGCAAGACCCATGCCTTGAACGCAGGCCTCTTGAATGCAAAGGGGCGGATTGTGGCCTTTCTGGATGATGATGTCATTTTGGCGGACGACTGGCTGGAAAAGCTTTTGAGCGCCTTTGAAAACCCTGGGATTGACGGCATTGGCGGGGCAATAATCCCCCTGTGGGACGGGCCTGCCCCGGCCTGGTTCACCCCGGCTGCGGCCTGCTTCACCCCTGCCCGCAATCTGGGGCCAACCCCCCTGCCCTACAATCCCCCCTGGCTCTGCCCGGTGGGCGCAAACATGGCTTTTTCGTCAAAACTCATTGAAAAAACCGGGCTTTTCGACACCTCTTTGGGCCACACCAAAAACCGGCCTTTTGGGGCCGAAGAGGGCGATTATGCCATGCGGGCCGCAGCAGGCGGCTTTAAGTTATGGTACGAGCCTGGTGTAAGAGTTTTTCACCCCTTCAAACGGGCGGCATGGACAAAAAAGGCCATGCTGAAAAGGGCCTTTTACCAGGGGCTTGGCGCAGGCTTGCAGTTCAAAAAGCACGGGGCAGCCAGCCTTGTACGCCAAAGGATGCAAAAAGATGCCCGAATGGCAGCAGCCCGGCGTCTTGAAGGCAGAACCCCCTTTTATTTTGCCCTGAAAATATCGTTATATATCGGATTTGCCATGTCACAAATTAAATGAGGGGCGGCCCCAGGAAAACGATGGCGGCGTTGCACTTCGCATCGGAATTTCGGTCA
>JASEHB010000422.1 GCA_030018745.1 Desulfatibacillaceae bacterium
CCAACACAAAAGATTGACCATTGATGAAAGATTATGCCAGAATATCTTGATTAAGGCAGGTATAACTGTGTAAAAAAATAACCCTTGCACCAAAAAATGGTATTTTAAATTGGCGGCCTGGCACTTGTGTGCAAAAAAAACCTTAAAGTCCCTCAAAGTTATCCGTGAACCCTGAATTAAATGACACCGATTACCGCCGCCTTGCAGCCCTTGTGTATGCAAAAAGCGGAATTTTTCTGCACGACGGCAAGCGCAACCTTGTGCGCTCGCGCCTGGTCAAGCGGTTGCGCGCTTTAGGCGTGGAGGACTACGAGTCTTACTACAACTACCTTAAAGCAAAGGATGACGGCACAGAGCTTGTAAAGATGCTCGATGCCATAACCACCAACCAGACTGCCTTTTTTAGGGAGCAGCACCATTTTGACTTCATGGAAAAAACCCTTTTTCCAAAAATGGAAAGCTCTTCCGAGGACAAAATACGCATCCGCATATGGAGCGCAGGCTGCTCAACGGGCGAAGAGCCTTATTCCATAGCCATATCCATACTGGAGTTCTTTCTAAAGGACGAGAGGCTGGACGCAAAAATTCTGGCCACGGATATTTCCGCAAAGGTTCTGGAGCAAGCCCGCCAGGGCGTTTATTCTGCCGACAGGCTTCGGGAAATGCCTGTAACCACCCAGCGCCGCTATTTTCAGAAGGGATTTGGCAAGCAGGAAGGCTTTTTCAAGATAAAGGAAAGAGTGCGGCAGATGGTTGTTTTCCGCAATCACAGCCTTATGAACCGCATCAACTTTGGCAGGGGGCTGGACGCCATTTTTTGCCGCAATGTGATGATTTATTTTGACAAGCGCACCCAGAACAATCTGGTGAGAATTTTTTATGAATACCTAAAGCCCGGCGGATACCTCTTTGTGGGCCATTCCGAGAGCCTTGCAGGGGTGGATCACGCCTTTGAATATGTAAAGCCCAGCATTTATCTTAAAAGCTGAAACAATCCTTGCCATCATCAGACAGTTAAGGTGCGGCAGGCGCTGCCTTTTGTTTTGGGGATGCCTTGTTGTTTGCCGTTTCCAAAAAACAAAAGCGGGCCTCCTTTTAAATAAGGAGACCCGCTTTTTTTATTTGGAACAACAGCCTTAACCGGCCTTATTTGCCTGTGGCTGCTCCGTGCAGCTTGACTTCCACCTTGTCGGTGACGCCTTCGTAGTACTTGCGAAGGATCTCCACAACTTCATCGCGGCCAAAGTGGTCGGGCAGGGTGCCGCCTTCGGAAAGGAGCTTGCGCAGCATGGTACCCGAAAGAAGGACGCGGTCTTCCTTCTTGTGGGGGCAGGTCCGCAGGCTTGCCATGCCGTCGCACTTGAAGCAGTAGAAGGTCCAGTCAATCTTGAGCGGGGTGCAAAGCAGGGCCTTGCCTTCCCCTGTGGGGCAGGGAATCTTGTTGAAGATTTCCTGGGCCTCGAACATTCCATAAAAATCGCCCACGCCTGCGTGGTCACGGCCTATGATCATGCGGGAGCAGCCGTAGTTCTGGCGGAATGTTGCGTGCAAAAGGGCCTCGCGCGGGCCGGCATAGCGCATATCCAGAGGATAGCCGCCCTGCACCACATGCTTGGGCACAAAGTAGTTCTGCACCAGTGCGTCAATGCACTTCACGCGCACTTCAGCAGGAATGTCGCCGGGCTTCAGGTTGCCCACCAGGGAGTGAATGAAAACGCCGTCACACACTTCCACTGCGATTTTGCACAGATACTCGTGGGAGCGGTGCATGGGGTTTCTCAACTGAAGGGCTGCAACTTCGCCCCATCCGCGCTCATCAAAAATCTTGCGGGATTCAGCAGGGCGCAGGTAAACACCTGCGTACTTGGTGGGGTACTCGGCCTCGGAAAGAACCTTGACCGGGCCTGCCAGGTTGAAAGGACCCTGGGCCATGACCATCTGGACGCCGGGGTGATCATCCTTGGCGATCTTCCAGAAATCTTCGGTGGTGGGTGTGCCTTCGCCCATGAAGGTCTTCTCGCACTCGTACTTCTTGTCGGCATCCGACATGGCGTACTTCTCGGTTACCTTCATTGTGGCCATGATCTCTTTGCCGTCAAACAGGGCGATTTCATCGCCGACTTTGATTGCGGCCTCTTCGGCAGCAGAACAGTCAAGAGTCACGGGCACAGGCCAGAAGGTGCCGTCGCTCAACAGGAAGTTGTCGAGAACGCCTTTCCAGTCCGCCTTGGTCATGAAGCCATCAAGGGGAGAAAAACCGCCGGTGCCGATCATGATAAGATCGCCCTTGACCCTGGGGCTGATTTTTACCTGCTTGAGGCTCTTGGCCTTTTCTTTTTCCTTGGCAAGGGCATCGCCTTCCAGAAGCATACAGACAAGCCCTTTTCCGCCATGTGGGGGAACCAGTTTCGACATGTTGAAAGTCTCCTTTTTCTTTAAAATGTGAAGCCAATAAAATGCGCTTTTGCCCAAGCAAAACGCGCTCGGAAGCCTTAAAAATCAAAAAGGAACCTTATAGGGGCAATATAAAAATGTCAAGGTAAACATCAATGGGCGGTTCCAGGAAGACGATAGCTGCGTTGCACTTCGCCGTGCAGGAACTCGATGTACAAAAAGTACACCTCGTTCCTTCCCGGCTCGTGCGCCTTGCTCTCCTCTCCCTGGAACCGCCCTGCGCGTGGCGGGGTAGGTAAGGGGCTGCGTTACGCGGGGCATCGCCGGGTCTCGATGTACTAGTAGTACACCTTCGCCCCGGAAAAGCCCCGCAAGCCTTGCCCACGCCCGCCTGGACCCGCCCTGTACGCCTGGCCGCCCCAGGCGGACGCCTGCGGCGTTGCGCTTGGCTCGAAAGTCGGTCACATACAAGAAGTATGCTCCCTCCTTTCTCGCAAAGCGCGCCTTGCATCCGCCTCGCCTGGGGCAGCCAGGGGCTTTTTTGGGAAAGCTATCCTTTCCCTGGACCCGCCCTGTATGCCTGTGGTTGGGGGAAAGGCGATTCGTAGGTTGGGCTAGCGCAGCTTGCTGCGCGTAGCCCAACAAAACAACGCTTCCGGCAGCAAGGGTGTTAAGGGAAAAATGGAAACGGCCCCTTTGTCGGGCTGCGCAAATCCGGAAAAAGATTCGTA
>JASEHB010000421.1 GCA_030018745.1 Desulfatibacillaceae bacterium
CAAGGGCGGGGCAGGGAAGGGGCAGGGGATTGCCTGCTCAAAAATTTGGGGTTTTTCTCCTTAAAAAGTCCTTGAAACCTTTGCCTGTTTTGAAATACAAATAAAAATTGTTTGTTAGGGGTCGAGTAAGGTTGAGGCAAGACCGGGCAGGTCGGCGGTTGGGTAAAAAAATCAAGCCGGGCAGGGTTTAATGAAAAAAGGGGCAAAAAAAATTGAGCCAAAAATGCCCTTGCAGGAGCCTGCCAGGGAGCTTGTGGCCAACCGGGAGACCTTGAAGCGCATATTCATAATGCGTGAAAGCGATTCAAGCCGGGCCACCCTTGTCAAATACATGGAGCAGATTCTTTTTGGCCTGCACGAGTTTTTGATGCACCATGTGGGCATAACCGAGCAGCGCTCGTTAATCGAGCTTTCCCGCCGCTTCATGGATTCGGCCATCAACCCGGAGCCGGAAAAACGCCTTGCAGAGCTTATTGCCGAGCTGATTGACGAAATCGCCCCCTATGCGGTGAATGTCTCATCCCCCTACTTTGTGGGGCACATGACAAGCGCCATCCCCTTTTTCATGGTGCATCTTTCCACCTTTGTCGCAGCCCTTAACCAGAATGTGGTCAAGATAGAGACCTCCAAGGTGGTCTCCATGGTGGAAAAGCAGGTGCTGGCCAAGATTCACCGGATGATCTACAAGCGCGGCCAGAAGTTTTACAACCGCCACATACAAAGCGGCTACACAAGCCTTGGCGGATTTGTGGAGGGCGGAACCCAGGCAAACCTCACCGCCCTGTGGGTTGCCAGAAACCGGCTTCTGGCCCCCAAGTTCGGCTTTGCAGGCGTGGAGCGCTCCGGCATGGCCCAGGCTTACAGGGCCTATGGCGTTGATCGCTGTGTGGTGCTTGTGAGCCAGCTTGGGCATTATTCCCTGCGCAAATCCGGCGGAGTGCTTGGCATTGGCAGCGACAATGTAATAAGTGTGCCCACAGATGCAAATAACCGCATAGATATGGCCTGCCTTAAAAAAATTGTGACCTGCCTTGAAAAAGACGAGCCGAATACCCGCATAATGGCCATTGTTGGCATTGCAGGCACAACGGAAACAGGTACGGTTGACCCTTTAAATGAGCTTGCTGATCTCTGCCATGAGAAGTCAATCCATTTTCATGTGGATGCAGCCTGGGGCGGGCCTGTCCTTTTTTCCGAAAAATATGCAGACCTTTTAAGCGGAATTGAGCGGGCGGATTCGGTCACCATTGACGGGCACAAGCAGTTTTATATGCCCATGAGCTGCGGCATGGTTTATTTCAAGGAGCCAAAGGCAATGGATGCAATTGCCTACCATGCGGCCTATGTAAACCGGCCCGGGTCCGTGGATTTGGGAATCCGCTCCCTTGCAGGCTCCAGGGCCGCCAACTCGCTCATTTTGCATGGCGCGCTCAAAATAATGGGCAAAAGGGGATATGCCCTGTTGATTGACCACGGCATAGAAACTGCCGCTGCATTTGCAGAGCTTATCAATTCCAGGCCCGATTTCCAGCTCATGACCAGCCCGCAGCTTAACATTCTGACCTACCGCTATTGCCCGGCCCATTTGCAGGAAAGGCTGTCAACAGCCACGCCTGCGGAAAAAATGCGCGCAAACCAGTTTTTGAACCGGGGCAACACCATGCTCCAGAGGCATCAGCGCGAGGCGGGAAAAAGCTTTGTTTCGCGCACCACCCTGCGCAGGCCCGAAAGCGAGGGCGGCCCGGCGGTTGTTCTTCGCAGCGTCATCATGAACCCCATGACCCACCAGGGCATATTGAATGAAATTCTTGACGAGCAGGAAAACCTCTGCAAAACCCGCCTTAAATCCGCCTTTGCTGTGGATCTTTCCAGCAGCTAGGCCGGAAATTCACGAAAAACTCCACCAAAAGCCGCCTATTTCAAAAGCCGTTGCAGGTCAAACCCGAAAAAGGAATCAAACCAGGCAACAAGCTCAAAGCGGTAGCGGAATGCAAGGTAGATAAGTATTATAAGATAAAGAATCCGGCGGATTGGTGTTGTCTGGCTCCAGAAGCGGCGAAAGGCCCGCCATGCGGCCCCCACACCGGAAAGCCTGCGCGCCCAGGCCTCGCGCCGCGCCTGGCGGCGAAGATGCTTTTGCACCATTTTGGCATGTTTGGCCTGGGCCTTTTCCGCGCGTGACTGGGCCGTGCCTGCAAGGCGAAGCTGCCTTTTGGCCTCCCGTTTTTTGGCGGCTGCCTCCCGCGCAATCAAAAAGGCCTCGTAAGGGGCAAGAAAAAGGCTTTTTGCGCCTTTTTTGATGCCGATAAAAGCCCTCACCGGCAGGCCAAGGGCCTTGCGAAGCCCAACAGTACCAGCCTTCCACCTCTCAAACAGGGCTTTTCTGGCCTCCTGCCGGGCCTTTTTTTTCTCCCATTTAATTTTTGCCGCAGCCTCACGCGCCGGGCGGGTCTTTTCAAGCTTTTCCTGGCGGGCTTTTTCGCGGGCTTCCTGCCATTGCTCCATTTTTAAAAGCAGGGCGTACCAGGGGGCAAGAAGTTTCTGCCCAAAGGCCTGCACCTTTTTAAAGGGCGCGCCCGCAATCTCCTTGAAGCGGGCGATGCGCATGGCGCGCTTTTCCTGCCTGGCCCTTTTTATGGCATCAAGCTCTTTGGCCCGCGCCCATCTTTTGGCAATGGCCGCGTCTTGAGCCGGGGTGCGAAAGGCAAGCCCTCTGCCTTCTTCATTCGTAACGGCCTTGGGCGCATTGGTGGCGGACGACTGGCTTTGGTCAACCATTTTCTGTATTACCCGGTTTTTTAGGAGGCGTTTAGCGTATTGCGACAGATAAAAAACATATCACAGGGCAAAGACGCCAGACAAGTCATAACAGGGATTGATCAGGGACAGAGCATTTGGGGAAAAATGAAAACCAAAAACAAACAGGGGAATTGCATGGTCGCCGATTAAGGCTGGCGGATGCAGTAGAAAGGCCAATGACGGCCTTTTGCGGGGATTGTGGCTTTTGCAGACGAGACGGCAAGGTGGCTGCCTTATCTTTTTTTTCGTGCTTTTCGTGGTTAAATTATTCCCTTTTCCCCTTAAACCTCCAGCGCACAGGGCTGTTCCCGGTGTCGTGCGGGTAG
>JASEHB010000423.1 GCA_030018745.1 Desulfatibacillaceae bacterium
TAAAAGCCGGATGCAAAAAGCAAAAGCCAAGGCCGGTAACTGAATGAAAAAGCGCCTTTTTTCCATAGCCTATATGTTTTTTTTGACCCTTGTGTGCACGGGCGCGCTTGCTGCTTTGGAAATGGGCACAAGGGAAAGGGTGGCCCTAAACGCCCAGGCCCGGCTCCAGGGGGTTATTTTGGAAGTCCTGGCCCTGCCCGTGCCTGCCAATTACAGCCCCAGGCAGATTAGCGAACTTTTTGAATCCAGGGTGAGGCAGGCAAGCATAGATAACCGGAAAGTCTTTGTGGGCCTGGACAAAGACGGCAAAACCCCCATAGGCTTTGCCTTTGCCGCAACCGGCCCGGGCTTTTGGGGGCCTATATACTGCATGGTGGGAATTGACGCGGACATGGAAAATATTCTCGGCCTCAATTTTTACGAGCACAACGAAACGCCGGGCCTTGGTGGGCGCATAACAGAGCTGGCCTTTACAGAGCAGTTTGCCGATATGCCCCTTATTGGGGAAGGGGGAATCTTTTTTTCCTTTGAAGGTGCTGGCGACAAACCCGGCGTCCGCGAGGTGGACGCCATTACCGGAGCCACGGAAACCAGCGTGCGGGTGGAAAAGTTTTTAAACAGGGAGCTGGCCCTTTTTATTGAAACCATGCGCGCCAACAGGCAAAAAATCGTGAGCGCCGCCCTGTCCAAAGGGGATGACAAGCCATGATGAGGGATTCTTCGGCCACACTCCTTTCCAAAGGGCTTTGGAGCGACAACCCGGTTTTCCGGCAGATTTTAGGCATCTGCTCTGCCCTGGCCGTTACCAACCTTTTGGTGAACACCTCCATCATGGGCGTGGCGCTTATCTTTGTCACGGCATTTTCAAGCCTCACGGTTTCCCTTCTTCGCAACGCCACCCCTTCGCGCATCCGCATGATGGTGCAGGTTTTGATCATCGCAAGCTATGTTATTGTGGTGGACATGGCTTTAAAGGCCTATATGCCGGAAATCAGCCGGGCGCTTGGCCCCTATGTGGGGCTTATAATTACAAATTGCATAATAATGGGCCGCTGCGAGGGATATGCCCGGAACAACCCGCCCTGGCCCGCCTTTGTGGACGGCCTGGCAAACGGGCTTGGCTATGCCTTTGTGCTGCTTGCCGTGGCCTTTGTGCGCGAGCTTTTGGGCTTTGGCTCGCTGTTTGGCGTTAAGGTTATGCCCGAATCCTTTACCCAGTGGACAATCATGGTGATGGCGCCCGCAGCCTTTTTTGTGCTTGGAACCTTTATCTGGATAGCCAACACCTACTGGCCCAAAAAGGAGAAATAGCGATGGCGCACCCTGAAGTTTCTGCCTTTGTCATCCTGTTTGCGGCCATATTCACAAGCAACATCCTTTTGGTGAACTTTCTGGGGATGTGCTCCTTCCTGGCCGTAAGCCGCGAGGTGCGCTCTTCTTTGGGCCTTGGCTTTGCAGTAATTTTTGTGATGACCGTAACTTCCGGGCTTAACTATCTGGTCTATTACCATATTCTTGTGCCCTACAACCTTGTGCATTTTCGCTTCATTGTATTTATAATAGTGATTGCCGCCTTTGTGCAGCTTGTGGAAATGGTCATAGAGCGCTATTCGCCCTTTCTCTACACGGTTCTGGGCGTCTTTCTGCCCCTTATCACCGTGAACTGCGCCATTCTTGGCGTCTCGCTCTTTCTCATCATCCGCAATTACAGCTTTGTGCAGAGCGTGGCCTACGGCTTTGGCGGCGGAGTGGGCTGGATGCTGGCAATCGTGGCAATGGGCGGCATCCGCGAAAAGCTCAAAAACGCACCCATTCCAAAAGGCCTGGAAGGGCCGGGCATAACCCTCATCACAGCAGGCCTCATGGCCCTTTCCTTCATGGCCTTCTCCGGCATGATTCCCATGCAGTAGGAAGAAGGAGAAGGGGAGCAAAAAGAGCTTTTGCAATTTGACAGGTTCTTCAAAGGGCAGGCATTATGACCCAGGTTTTGATTGGCGTACTTGCCATAAGCGCCTTAACGGCTTTTCTGGCCTTTCTGCTGGAAATGGCCCATGCCTTTGTGCTCAATTACGGCGAGGTTACGCTCTCCATAAACAAAGGGGACAAAAAGTTCACTGTTCAGGGCGGGTCCAGCCTGCTTGGCACGCTCATGGATAACAGCATATTTGTGCCTTCGGCCTGCGGCGGCAGGGCAAGCTGCGGCCTGTGCAAGGTTACTGTTACAGAGGGCGGCGGCCCCATTCTGCCAACAGAGACACCCTACCTGGAAAAAGATGAGCAAGATGCAGGCATCCGCCTTTCCTGCCAGGTCAAGGTCCGCTCGGACATGGCAATAGAGATGGACCCTGCCCTTTTCAACATAAAGGAATACAAAACTGTTGCAAAATCCATAAAAGACCTCACCGCCACCATAAAGGAGCTGCGCCTAAAACTTGTGGAGCCGCCGGAAATAAGCTTCAAGCCCGGCCAGTTTGTGCAGTTTCGCACGCCGGAATACCAAGGCAGCCCGGAGCCGGTTTACCGGGCCTATTCCATTGCCTCATCTGCAAAAAACAAAAACGAGATTGTGCTTTGCATAACAAAGGTAAAAGGCGGCCTTGCCACAACCTTTGTGCACGAGTTTTTAAAGCAGGACGATGAGGTTTTGATTAACGGCCCCTACGGAGAATTTTACCTGCGCGATTCGGACAGCGAAATGATAATGATCGCAACAGGTTCGGGCCTTGCGCCACTTATGAGCATCCTTTACCAGATGGCTGAAGACGGCATTGACCGCAAGGCCACCCTTTTCTTTGGCACATACCGGCCCAACGACCTGTTTTATGTGGATGAGCTGAAAGGCTTTGAAAAGAAGCTGAAAAACTTCACCTTTGTGCCGGTTGTCTCCGGCGCAACACCGGAAGACAACTGGCAGGGCGAAACCGGCATGGTGACAGACCCGGTGAAAAAGCTTTTGCAGGCGAGCGAGGCCCCGCGGGAGGCTTACCTGTGCGGCAACCCGCTAATGATAGATGCGGCGGTGAAGCTGTTGCAGGAAAACGGCGTAAAGCAGAACCAGATATACTATGACAAATTCGCTTAATATGGGGGGCGGCCCCAGGAAGACGATAGCTGCGTTATGCGGG
>JASEHB010000424.1 GCA_030018745.1 Desulfatibacillaceae bacterium
AGTGCCTCTATGTTTTCCCTTAATTTGGATTTTTTGCGCGGCTCATTGTCCGCATTTTGGGGCGCACCGGTTTTTGCGGAGGATTTCAACGGATTTGCTCTCCTTTTCCTGTTACAGCAAATTTTTGCGGATATGCGCGGACAGGGGTTTTTGGCCCTGACGCCATGCCATTATAATTTGTGCGGCTAACGCCTTAAAAAACCTATGCCTTTGTGGAAGGGCCGGGCAAAGGCATCTGTGGTTCTGTAAGCAGAAACTGCCCGCTTTTAATCCATTGTTTTAGCGTATGGGCAACTTCTCTGGCACGAATCATTGAAGAAAGCGGGACCGTCGGCACGCTCTGGCCTTCAAACTCAATGGAACCGCTCTTTAGCTGGGCATAGTTCACAAACCCCAGGCTTTTGGACTTTCCGGAAGGATAATCAGAGTTGTAGTCAACAATATGGGTGATAATCTGCTCATCTGAAACACCGGTGTGCCGGGCCATGTCCTCATTTAATATGGGTATGGGAATGCCTATGCCAACCGAAAGCGAGCATCCATAACCCACAAGGCTTGCGCCCACAAGCCAGCGGGGGTCCATCTGCTTGAGATCCCCCATGACCATGAGAGTCTGGGCGGGTTTTATGGGTATGCCGACTTCGTTTCTCGGCGCATCTGGATTATGCTGGGTTCCCCACCATGTTACAAAGCCGGTTCCTCCACCCAGAAAAATTTTTGTGCCCAGCCCGATGGTTTTAAGGTATGGGTCATTGAAAAGAGGACTCAACTGACCTGAAGTTGAGTAATTGGCATTGCCAACATTGGGCTTTAGCACACCCATGTATGTGTAGATTATCTTTTTGCCCAGATTTATGGCGCAGTTGTAGTTCTGGTAAGCGTTTCTGGGATTGCACAGCACAGCATAGGGAAGATCCGCCAGGGTGACGGTCTTTTCCATGTGCCGCCGTGGATAGCACTGGGTTCCATAGGCTGTTGCCCGCAGCTCGACCGCCCTGCCCGCCACCAGATCGTGAATGACATGGCCGCCGCCATAGTTGAATTCGCCGGGATGAACCAGGTTCAAGGGGTCTTCAACGGTCGGCTCTGTTGCTCCCAGGTAGCAGTCCACCGCAGCTATTCCACCATAGGCCGGAACATTGTTGAACCACACATGGGAAGCCTTGATGGTTGGGCTTGAATGCCCGAAGTTTATGAATGCGCCTGAAGAGCACATGGGGGCAAAGGTTCCGGTGGTTACC
This sequence comes from Desulfatibacillaceae bacterium, assembly GCA_030018745.1. Lineage (GTDB taxonomy): Bacteria > Desulfobacterota > Desulfobacteria > Desulfobacterales > Desulfatibacillaceae > JAGVAW01. The sequence goes on from JASEHB010000424.1 coordinate 1,242, forward strand.
ACATCAACCGTGCGGGCCGCTTCTTGCGCGCCTCTTTCCCGGACAATGTCAACCATTTCATCGGCTGTAACAACAACAACACTTCCGGCCTTTATCTTTGCATTTATCTGCTCGTAAGATTTAACAACCTTGTGCGTGCTCATCGTCATTTCCTATTGATTTTGTTCCGGATTAAGGGCCTGGGCAATTTTATCCGAAACATTGTTCTTTATCCAGTTTTCATCCCACCATTCAAGGGGATTTACAAAGGTAGGCCCAACCATTACACCATAATGCAGATGATCTCCAACCGCCAGACCCGTGGTGCCAGTATTACCCACAACTTGCCCTTTTTCAACAAACTGGCCAACTTCAACGGCCATGTTGGAAAGGTGGCTGTAATGGGTGAACAGGCCAAAACCATGATCAAGCATCACAGTAAGGCCGTATATACCCACATCCTGGGCCAGCGCAACCCTTCCGGCATTGGAAGCTGGAACGGGCGAAAGGGCCAGGGAAGCCAGATCAATTCCCAGATGCACCTGCTCGTCAATAATCTGTCCATCATAGCGGTAGCTGCGCCTGTCTCCAAAACCAGCGCGGTTGGCGGCATTGGGAAGCCGTCCGAAAATCCCGCTCCAGAGCATTTCCGGTTCTGTTTTTTTGGCCGTTTTACGGAAAAGATCCTCATTTGCCTGCCGCAACAGGCGGTTGACAATCAAAAACTTTTCCTTTGGCGTGCTCTGGGGGTCTGCGCCGGGCAGCGGCTCAAAGCGCGGCAGAATAAGCGAAAGAAAGGAATCGCTGATATTGAGCGTGTCGTGAGGAAAACGCCGGTTGTTGATATGGCTGTAAAACCCGGTTCGGGACCTGTTGCCGGCCATATCCACCGCCTCAATGGCCATCTGTGTGCCCTGTCCCTGCTCATGGGTGAGTGCGAAAAAAGCCAGCCGTGTGAGGGGGTCTTGCGGGCTTGCGGCATGGCCCGGATAAAAGATATCCCCCACCAGAACGCCGTCTTTTTTCAGCGGCTTGTTAACCCTGTAGATGATAAGCCCTGCCCCGCCCTGATTAAGGTTGTGCTGGCGCGTGAGCACGCTGATGGAGGGTGGACGGGTGTCTATGGTTACGGGTATTTCAAGGCTGGCGCTGCTGCCCTTGCCCCAATTCCGCCAGGAAGCATCGTTTGCGGTAAGTCGTATCAGGGCCTGCCCATCTGCCAGTCCCAGCTTTTTAGGCTCCACGGTAGCAAAAAACTGCGCCGCATTTTCGGTGCTTTTGGCAAAAAAGGAAGATGGCGCAAATTCGCTTTGGGCAAGAATATGCTCGCCAACTCCTTGAATAACAATGCTTACGGAAAAACTGTCCAGGCCGCTGCCAACATCTTCAATCCTGCCGGATATTGTTGTGCTTTCTCCAAAATATGCAGGTATTTGAAGCTGTTCAAAGAGCGGCTGGGCTTTTTCCATGCGTCCGGCCAGATACCACCCGCCAGCACCAAGGGCGCCCAACACAAAAATGGCTGCTATCCACCAACGCAAACGGATTTTGTCGGATTTTGACATCTTGAAAAACTTTCGCCTCCAAAAGGTTTCATCTGGTATTCATAACAGCTTGGCAGCCGGGTTTCAATCCCCATAAGCACAAACAAAAAAGCTCCGGTGCCAAAAAATTGTTCGTCAGCAAAAATTTTAAGCGTTTTACGGACAATGGCAGACAAATTTCAACAGCTTTGTTGTTGCCAAAATGCAGGCTGCACAACCCATTAAAGGGATTTTGCTTTTTTATGCGGCTTGTCTTGCGTTGACTTGAAAAGCTTTTCGGTACTATTGTTTATTCAAAAATTTTTTTTGGAGCCGCTCCCGTACGCCGTTTTAACAAGGTTGGC
>JASEHB010000425.1 GCA_030018745.1 Desulfatibacillaceae bacterium
GTCATTTTTGCGCATGGCGTCATTTTTTTAAAGAATATTCCAAGGCTAACTGATTTTTTTTCTAACATATTCTTTCTGGCCTGTAAAGTTTAATTTACCGGATGTAGAAAAAAAGCTTGACAGGGCTTTTTTGTTTGTTCTAAAAGAAATTTACCGTCCATATAAAACTCCGGCATGAGCAAGGACGGTTTTTTTAGGAAGCCCTTTTCAGGAATTTTGACCATGAGCCATCCCCATCCCGTCAGCGAGCAGGTTGCCAAGGCAGAATCCAATAAGGGTGCAAGCCTTACTCTTGTGGCAGGACACAGCCGCGAGACGGCGCGCATCGTGCTTCCGTCAGTTCTGTGGGAGCAGGTTCAGGGTTTTGCCCAGGCTAACCACATAACGGTCCGGGCGCTTCTGGTGGACGCCCTGGAGGACTTTCTCGCCCGCGAGGCAGGGCCAAGGCCCCTCTGGTGAAGCAGTAAATTATTTTCCATGCGTAAAAAAATAACCATCCTCAAGAAAGGCGGCAATTATGGCCCAGTGCAAGGAGTGCCAGAATTTTTTTTCTGACGAAAATCAACCGGCCTTTGGAGACTGCATCCGCAGAACCGTTGACCCCAGGCAGGCCTACTTTGCATCAAAGCGCATGGAGGCCGCACGGGCTGTAAATGATTGCCCGAATTTCTCAAACAAAAAATAACGCAGCAGGGAGGAGTTTACGCAGCACTTTCCAACACAAGGAGGCAAGAATGGCAGCCAATCCCGCAGTTTTGGACCAAAGCATTGAAGCGCTGGAAAAAAACCAGCAATGGTGGTGGGTGGCAGAAAAGAAGCGCTCCCGCCGTCTGGACTACCTTCGCAAATCCATTTGGAAAAAGGGCGCTGTTGGCGGCCTTTACAACCCCGGCGTCAAAGTTGACCTTGAGCAGGGCTTTCTTGGCATGGAAGCATGGAAGGCCAATGCAATTTTTCCGGAGCCGGAAAACATTCGCCTTGCCAGGGAGCTGGCTCACTTTCTGGACAACAAGACCATTTTCATCACAGATCATGCCCAGCTTGTGGGCTATGTGGGCAGCCTGCCCCACACGGTTTCCTGGGATCCATCCCTTGGCGAGATGTTGAATGAGGAGATATACAACGACCCTTCCGCAATTCCCGACCCAGTGGATGAGAACCTGAAGAAAGTCGGCGAGCTTTGCGACTTCTGGGCGGGCAAGACCCTCCAGGCCCGCATCATCCCTGCCTTTGATCTTGAGGGCATGATGAAGGTCATGTCCGGGGCCATCGGCTGGGGGCTTCCCACCTCCCGCTCCGGATATGCGGGCAAGGACTATGAGTACCTGATGACCGGCAAGCGCGGTTTTGCCGAAATTCTGGCGGAAGTGGAGAAAAAGCTTGACGAGACCTATGACAAGCTCCACAACCAGCCCCCCAAGCGCGACAATTCAAGCCTCACAGATAAACTCCAGACCTGGGAGGCCATGAAGATCATCCTTGAGGCCTGCATCCGCCACGGAAGGCGCTATGCCCGCCTTGCAAGGATTCTGGCGGAGAATTACGAATCCGACTCCAAGCGCAAGGAAGAGCTTGTAAGAATTGCCGAGACCTGCGAGCGCGTACCCGCCCATGCCCCGCGCAATCTCCAGGAATCTCTCCAGTACGACCTTTTCATCCAGCTTTTCTCCCGCACAGAGGCCGTTGAAGGCGCCTGGCCGTCCAGGCCGGATTATTACCACTGGCCCTACTACAAAAAGGATGTTCTGGAAGACAAGAGCATAAGCGAAGAAGCTGCAATGGATCTGGTGGGCGAATTCCTTATCCGGGCCGCGGAAGTTGGCCAGTACAAGCCCCGCTGGACAAAGGAAGGCCTCCAGGGAATTGACGGCACCTGGGTGTGGACTTTGGGCGGCGTTTATCCTGACGGCACGGATGCCTGCAACGATCTCACAGTAGCTTTCCTGCGGGCAGCCCGCCTTGTGCGCGTGGCAAACCCGACTTTTGCCTTCCGCTGGCATCCCAAGGTTAAAGATGATGTCATGCGTGAAGTTTTCGAGTGCATCCGCCACGGCCTGGGCTACCCCTCCATCCGTAACGATCCTCTTTTAGTGCAGAACTCCATGCACTGGCACGGACACCCGCTTGAGGAGGCCCGCACCTGGGTTCATCAGGCCTGCATGAGCCCCTGCCCCACCACAAAGCACGGTTTCCAGCCCATGCGCATGGCAAGCGCCACAGCCAACTGCGCCAAGATTGTGGAGTATGTCTTCACCCAGGGCTTCGACCGGGTGGTGAATATGCAGATGACCCCCAAGACGCCGGATCCGCGCACCTTCACGGATTTCGAGCAGGTGATGGAAGCCTGGAATGTTCACATGCGCTCCATTTTCGGGCTGCTTGTATCGGGCGTCAACCGGGGCCGCTCCGTTGCCTCCCGAATCACGCCAAGGCCCTATCTCTCCGCAGTGAGCGAGCGCAGCGTGGAATCGGGCCTGGATGTGTGCGATCCCTCCATATCGCGGGGCAATTCCTGGATAACCGGCTTCACCTGGGTGGAAAACGCAGACAGCCTTGCAGCGGTGAAAAAGCTCATTTTTGACGAAAAACGCTACACCATGGACGAGCTTTGCAAGGCCCTGGAAGCCAACTGGGAAGGCTACGAGCAAATGCGCCTTGACTTTGTGCGGGATGCGCCCAAGTGGGGCAATGATGACGACTTTGTTGACAACATCATGGTCCGCTGCCTTCAGGATGTGGCCAAATACTCCCGCGAGCTGGAATGCCCAAGCGGCAACTCCTGGCCGCTTCTGCCGGAAAATGTCTCCGGCAACATTCACTACGCCAACATGGTGGGTGCGCTGCCCAACGGCCGCCGGCTTGGAGACGCCCTCTATGACGGAGGAATCTCGCCGGGGCCGGGTCTGGACAAAAAAGGCCCCACAGCGGTGTTGAAATCCTGCGGCAAGATAGACCATGTGGGAGACGGCAGGGCATTTCTGCTCAACCAGCGTCTTTCCCCCAGCCAGCTTGCAGGCGAAAAAGGCTATCAGCTCTGGAAGGCATATATCCGCACCTGGGCGGATCTGGGGCTGGATCATGTTCAGTTCAACATGGTCAGCG
>JASEHB010000426.1 GCA_030018745.1 Desulfatibacillaceae bacterium
AAAAAATTCTTGGCCTTTCCAGCGCCCAGGTGAAGCAAATTCTTGGCGAAAAACACCATGATGATGTCATCCACCGGGATAACCTGGTTGTTAATTGCCAGGAATAACTTTGCTGCAAATAAAGCGCGGGGTTTACAGATTTCCCTGCCCGCCAACCAGCTTAAAAAAAATATGGAGGGCATTATGGACTTTCAGGATACCATTATTTGCTTGGCAAAAAAGGCAAAGGAGGCAGCCCGCGTTGTCAGTCGCTGCTCCACAGATAAAAAAAATCAGGTTCTTATAACCCTTGCGGATATGCTGGACAAAAAACGGAGCCAGGTTTTTGCCCAAAACCAAAAGGACCTTGCTCAAGCAAAGGAAAAGGGCCTTTCCTCGGCCATGATTGACCGGCTGAAGGTGACAGACTCCACAATTGAATCCATGCGCCAGGGTCTTATGGAAGTGGCCCAGCTTTCCGACCCTGTGGGGGCCATTGAAACAAGCTGGTTGCGGCCAAATGGTATTTCCGTGGGCCGCATGAGAATTCCCCTTGGTGTTGTGTGCATGATCTACGAATCCCGGCCAAATGTAACTGTTGATGCAGCAGGCCTGTGCCTTAAGGCAGGCAATGCGGTCATTCTCCGGGGCGGGTCCGAGGCCTTTTTTTCAAACATGGCTTTAGGCAAAATAATATCCGAGGCCCTGGAAGCAAACTCCCTTCCTGCAGAAGCTGTGCAGCTTGTTCCTGTGGCGGACCGGGATGCAGTAAAGGTTCTTCTTGCCCAGGAGGATTACATTGATCTGGTGATTCCCCGCGGCGGAGAAGGGCTTATCCGTTTTGTGGCGCAGAACTCGCGCATCCCTGTTCTCAAGCATTACAAGGGTGTTTGCCATGTTTTTGTGGATGAGGATGCAGACTTCAACATGGCCAGCGAAATTGCATTCAATTCCAAGGTGCAGCGGCCCGGCGTGTGCAATGCAATGGAAACAATGCTTGTGCACAAGAATGCGGCGGAAGCCTTTTTGTCTCTTGCAGGAAAAAAGCTTCGGGATGCCGGAGTGGAGATAAGGGGATGCCCGAAGACCTGCAAAATTCTGCCCTGGGCAAAGCCTGCTGCAGATGATGACTGGGGATACGAGTTTCTGGAACTCATCCTTGCTGTCAAGGTTGTGGACAGTATGGATGAAGCCCTTGATCACATTGCAAAATACGGGTCCCAGCACACGGAAAGCATTGTAACCCAAAATTACGCACGGGCGAGGCGTTTTATGCGGGAGGCGGATTCATCAATGGTGGGGGTGAATGTATCCACCCGCTTCAATGATGGCGGCCAGCTAGGACTGGGCGCAGAAATAGGCATAAGCACCTCAAAGCTCCATGCTTTTGGCCCAATGGGCGTAATGGAGCTTACAGCCACCAAGTTTGTGGTCACAGGAGACGGCCAAATCCGTAAATAAGTCCGTAAATAGGCCCATAAATAAGGCAGACATGAAAATCGGCATCTTTGGCGGGACCTTTGATCCCATTCATTTTGGTCACTTAAGAGCAGGGGTGGAAGCCGCCGAGGCCCTGAATTTGACCCGTGTTTATTTTGTGCCCAGCCACACGGCACCCCACAAAAGGACCGGGGGCTTGGCAAGTGGGGAGCAGCGCCTGGAAATGGTCAGGCTTGCCGTGGCCCCTTGCAGGCTTCTGGAGGCTTCGGATGTTGAAATAGCACGGGGCGGCAAATCCTTTACTGCCGAAACCCTGGAATATTTTAAAAAGAAACTGCCCGGCTCCAAAAGGGTTTTTCTGGTGGGGCTTGATGCCTTTCTGGAAATTCATACCTGGAAAAGTTTTGAAAGCCTTTTTTCTTTGGCTGACTTTGCCGTGCTTTCCAGGCCAAAAACTGACGGCCGGGACAGGATGGAGGCCTACATTCAAGAGTCTTTGGGTAGCCTTCTGACCAAAGACGGCTCCGGGCAATGGGTATCAGCCTCCGGGCAAAAGCTTTGCTTTTTAAAGGTTACGGGAATGGATATTTCCGCCACCTTCATCCGGCAGAGCGTGGGGCAATCGCGCGATATAAGCTTTCTTATGCCGGAGACGGTTGCCGGTTACATTGAAAAAAACCGCTTGTATAAAAAGGAAATGGAAACAAAGGGCTTATGAAAAATGGCCGGGCAACGCCCAAGGAGCTGGAGCCTTTTTTTGCTGCTGCAAGCGCAAGAAAGGCCCAGGGCATAATTGCCCTGGATCTTCGCGGAAAATCATCGCTGGCAGACTTTGCTGTTATAATGAGCGGCCGTTCAAGCCGCCAGGTCATGGCAATAGCCCAGGCCATTGAGCGCCACCTTAAAGACAGGGGCATCAAACCCCTTGGGGTTGAGGGCGCAAGCGAGGGCCAATGGATTCTGCTGGATTATGGCAATGTCATCATCCATGTTTTCTATGAGTCCGTCCGCGCCTTCTACGACCTTGAAGGCCTGTGGCCGGATGCGCCAAGGTTTCAGCCTGTATTAAAGCAGGATGAGGCCCTGCCTGAAGAAAAACAGGATACCAAATGACAACTGCCTTGAAACCCTACGAAAATATAATTGATTTTGTTACCGGCAAGGCCATACCCAATATTGGTGCAGAAGAAAACCGCCAGGCGGTTGAAAGAATTCTGGTGGAAGAAAAGGGATTTCCAAAAAGCGCACTTAAAATTGATTTTCCCATTGAGTTTTCAGTTGGCGGTGCGCCCCATGTCTCTGCCATCAACATTATGGTTTTCGCAAAAAACTGCCGGCCGCTGATGGCCGTAAAGTGCGCTGCCGGCTCTTTAGGCTCTTACGAGCGCGAGGCCGTATCCGCAGCAAGGCTTGCAGCAGATCCGCCTGTGGGCCTGGCGCTGGTTTCGGACGGAAAAAACGCAACCATGCTGGAAACACAAAAGGGCAGAGTGGTGAGCAACAACTGGCAGGAAATTCCCGATTTTGAGCACTCGGACAAATGGCTTTTGCAGTATAAAACCCCGCCCCTTTCACCCAAGCGCCTGGACCAGGAGAGGCTCATCTTCCGAACCTATGACGCAGGCAATGTGAATGTGGGACTGTTTTGGTTCAGCGTGAT
>JASEHB010000427.1 GCA_030018745.1 Desulfatibacillaceae bacterium
AAAGAACTGTCGGAAAAGGGCCAGGCTTTGGCTGCGCATCACGCCGCCGGTTATGCTGACAGGTTTTTCGCGGTAGAGGGGTTTTAAGACTTCAAGGGGGATCTGGGTGCCGCCGCCCATGACATCCTCAAAGGCAAAAACAATGTTGCGGATGCCGTTTATGAGCAGGGCACCAAAGCACATGAGGCATGGCTCAAGTGTGCAGTAGCAGGTGATTGTTGCGCGGTCAAAAGGCTTGTCCAGGGTGCTTTCCAGGTCTTCCAGGCGCTTTAGGGCCGTCATTTCCGCATGATCCGTCTCGTTTATGCGGCCTGCCGCCGTGCCCCTGCGCGCGCCGTCTGCCAGTACCTTTCCATCCTGCACAAGCACGCAGCCCACAGGGAACTCTCCGGCAGCAAGGGCCTGGGCCGCCTGCGAGACAGCCTTTTCCATGAAATGCTCGTGCGTTTTGTTTGCAGGGTTTTTCATGGCAGGCCTTTTTGGGCAGGGCAACAGATTATAATCGGAAAATACCTGTTGTTGGGCTACGCAAATCCTTAAACAAGGTAAAAGGGTTCCAGAAATGTTACGGGCCGGATTTGCTAGCCCAACCTACAAATCCTGCTGGATTCAAAGCCTGAGCGCCAATGGCAGCCTTTTGCCCGTTATTAGCACTCGAAAAATATTAAGGGGAAGGGGGATTGCTTTTCAAAAGCCCCCTTCCCCCGCAATAAATCTTCAAGCTTGCAATCAGCTTTTCTTGCTATGCAACCGCCTTTGGCCCTATGCGGCCTTTTCGGTCTTTATATCCGGGTTGTAGCACACAACGCCGCAGCGCAGGCAGCGGCTGGCCTCCTCAAGGGCCTTGTTTTCCGGCAGAACCAGGTCCACCTCCTCAAAGGTGACGATGCGCGCATTAACCGGAAGTTCCGGCATGGGCTGCCGTGCAATTTTGACTATGCCATTAAGGCTTTTGAGCTTGGAAACAGGGATAAGGCCCTTGTTGTGCTCCTTTGGAGCAGGGGTTACCTTCTGGCCGGTGATGAACTGGTGGATGGACCGGGCCGCCCTTCTTCCGCCGCCAATGGCGGAAACCACCAGATCCGGGCCTGTGGCGGAATCGCCTGCGGCAAAAATATATGGAATGCTGGACTGACAGGTCTTTTCGTTGACATCAAAGGTGTCCCAGCGGGTGGTCTTTATCTGGCTGATGCGATCAGCAGCCTTCTGCAAAAAGGCGATATCCGGCCTCTGGCCGATGGCCGAGACTATCATGTCGGTTGGCAGCACGGTTTCGCTGCCCTCAACAGGAACAGGCCGCCTGCGCCCGGAGGCGTCCGGCTCGCCAAGCTCCATGCGCTTGTACTCCAGGCCCACAGCCTGCCCGTTTTCATCGCCCACAACCTGGGTGGGGGCCACAAGAAAGAGGAAGTTGCAGCCTTCGTGCTCGGCTGCCACAATCTCCACCTCGTTTGCAGGCATTTCCTTGCGCGTGCGGCGGTAGGCCAGGGTGACTTTTTCTGCCCCGGAGCGTATAAGGGTGCGCACGCAGTCAATGGCTGTGTTGCCGCCGCCCACAACAACCGGGTGCTTGCCGATGAAGGGCTTTTCGCCCTTGCCTGCCTGCCACAGGGCCATCTGGGCCAGAAATTTGATGCCCGTGTAAACGCCTTTAAGCTCCTCGCCCTTGGCGCCCAGAAGCATGTCCTTCCATGCGCCTATGCCAAAGAAGATGGCATCATAGCCAGCGCCCACAAGGCTTGCCAGGTCAAAGTCCTCGCCAAAGGCCACATTGGTGTGTGCCTCTATGCCCAGGTTTAAAATACCTTCAATCTCCCAGTCCAGAACAGCTTTGGGAAGCCGGTATTCCGGGATGCCGTAGCGGATCATGCCGCCAAGCTTTGGCATGGCCTCGTAAATGGTGACGCTGTGGCCAAGCCTGCGCAGGAAGAAGGCGCAGGAAAGGCCTGCCGGGCCGCCGCCCACAATTGCAACCTTCTTGCCCGTATCGGGCAGCTTGGAAATGGGGAAGCGCCTGCCGGAGTTCATCTCGTAATCCGCCACAAAGCGCTTTAGCTGGTTTATGGAAACAGCCTCGTCCTCTAAAGAGCGGCGGCAGTTGGTTTCGCAGGGATGGGGGCAAACCCGGCCGCAGGAGAGCAGGAGCGGGTTTCTCTCGCGGATTGTTTCCACGGCTGCCTCGTAGTCGCCCTCCCTTATGTTGTCAATGTAGCGGGGGATGTCTATCTGGGCAGGGCAGGTCTGGCGGCAGGGGGCCAGGCACTGGTCTGTCTCGTTGAATTCCAGAAGCCTTCTGGAAAGGGTTTTGACCTTGAGCACGCCCTTGGGGCAGGCTTTTTCGCAGGCGCCGCAGCCAACGCATTTGTCTTCAAAGACAACGGGATAGCCCTTGTCTCCAATGGCGATTGCGCCAAACTGGCAGGCCTTTACGCAGTCTCCCAAACCCAGGCAGCCGATTGTGCAGTCCCTCTGGCCGCCGTAAAGGCTTGCAATGGCCGAGCAGGATGGCGCGCCCTGGTAAAGGTAGCGGTTTTGCGCCCGGTCGCCGCCTGTGCACTGGTTGTAGGAGGTAAGGGTTTCCGCTGACCCTGCCTCCATGCCCATGACAGCAGCCACCGCAGCCGCTGTTTCCGGGCCGCCCACAATGCAGATGCTTACGGAAGCCTTGCCGTTGACAACCGCAGACGCAGCCGCGCCGCAGCCCGTGTATCCGCACCCGCCGCAGTTGGCCCCTGCAAGCACGGATTCCACCTGGGCTATGCGGGGGTCTTCATAAACGAAGAAAACGCGGGAGGCAATGGAAAGCAAAACACCGCAAGCAGCGCCCATAGCCAGCATGAAAAATAAAGCTTCTGCCATAACAGCTCCATTTCGAGGCCTTGGCAAAAGGTAAGGCCTTTGATTTTGCGCCCCTTATGCAAAGGAATTTTAAGGGGCCATTAAAATAAAGCAGGGGGCATGGCGCAGTGCACGACCCTCTGCCCAAAAGAAAGCTACACAACTCCGTGGCGGCTTTTTACGAAAAATCAGCCAATCTGTCAATAGCTCAAAGTATGCCGCAAGGCATGGCAGGTGCG
>JASEHB010000011.1 GCA_030018745.1 Desulfatibacillaceae bacterium
GGCAGGGCCGCGCAGTTTACCTTTATCAACGGCTTTTTCGCCCGCGGGCTGGCGTTGTGGATAACCTTGGCAAGGAGGTCCTTTCCTGTTCCGGTGGGGCCTTCTATGAGAACTGTTGCGTCAGAGGCGGCCACCACGGGAATTATCTCAAAGAGCCGCCCAATTGCCGGGCTTTGGCCCACCATGTCGAAAAATGTGTATTTGTCACGAATGACCCCTTCAAGCTGATACATCAAAGAAAGGTCCGAAAGGGTGACAAGCCCGCCGATGACCCGGCCCTGCTCGTTTTTTAAGGCCATGTAGCGGGCGCGCACGGGTATGCGCTCTCCCTTGCTGGTTTTAAGTATGCCCTCGCGGCTCATGCGGGGCTTTGCGTCTTCAATGGTTTTTTGCAGAAGATAGACATCCGGGTTCACCTTGTGGGCAAAGAGCATGGAAAAATGCTTGCCCAGTATTTGGCTTCTGGCATATCCGGTCAAAGTTTCGGCTGTTGCATTGAAAAAGCTGATGTGACCGCCCCTGTCAACGGTGAGCACGCCTGTTTCAAGGGTATCAAGAATTGTTTTGAGCCTTCTGTCCTCGTGCCGTAACCTGTTGAGCAGATCCCTGAATGCGCTGTGATCCTGAAAAAGGGCTGCATGGCCTGCTGTTTTGCCGTTTTCGTCAACAATTGCCCGCCATACGGGGTTTATGTCGGCAGTCGGAGCTTGGCGCTCTGCGCTCCCAGAAGGCCCGGCAATGTCCGGCTCAAAGCCCAGCGCCTTTTTGCAGCTCTTTCCAATCAACTCGTCTTCTGCCTTGTCTGTAAGCCACAGAGCGGTTTTGTTGGCAAAAACAATTTTGCCCTTAAGGTCTGCAATCACAAGGCCAGCGCCGATGGAATCCAAGGCCGGGGCCATTTCCAGCCAGGGAACAAAGGCCTTGTCTGCAAGCAATTCCTCGGCGCTTTTTTGGTTCATGATGCTGCTCCGGGAAGGTGAAGCGTGAATACTGACCCTTTGCCCGGCTCGCTTATGAAGGATACATCCCCATTGTGACGCCGGGCTATTTTTTGGGTGAGCAAAAGCCCCACCCCCGTGCCGTTTTTGCCCTTGGTGGTGAAAAATTCGGAAAAAATCTTTGATTGCACCGAAGAATCCATGCCCGGCCCGCTATCGGCTATTTCATAGGACACCCCCTTGCCGGAAATGCGGCGGACAGAAAGATTCACAGTTTTTTCCCCTGGCGTGGCTTCCGGGGAGAGGCAGGCGTCAACCGCGTTATCCAGAAGGTTTTGAAGGCAAAGGGATATGGCCTTTTCGTCCATGAAAAGGGCAGGGCCTGGACCTGCATATTGGGCATAAAGGCTTACGCCAGACTGCTGCGCCTTGCCGCAAAGGGCCTCAACAGCCGAGCGGGCCGGGGCGTCCGGGTCCACAGGCTCCGGGCTGACCGCATCGCTTTTGGCGTAATGCAGCAGATCCATTGCCAGGCGCGAGATTCGCTCAACATTGTTTTTGACCATCTCCCAGCCCTGAATTAGATAATCCCTGTCATCAAGCTCAAGGCCTTTTTCAAGCACAAAGGCCCCTCCCTTCAATGAGCCTGCAATGTTTCTTATGGTGTGGGCAAGGGCAGCGGCGGTCTGGCCCACGGCAGCCATGCGCTGGGCCTCCAGAAGCTTTTGGGTTTTTTCCTCCACCATGTGCTCAAGGCCCTGGGTGTAGCTCTCCAACTGCCTGCGCAGGGCTATTCTTCTGGCAGCCCTTTCCAGGGCAACCTTAAGAGCGTCATCGCTTACCGGCTTGGTTATAAAGTCGCTTGCCTGGTGTTTAAGGCTTTCCACAGCCAGGTCCATATCCCCGTGGCCGGTTATCATTATCACCTCAACGCCGGGGTCTTGGGTTTTTATCCGGTCCAGCAGCCATAATCCGTCATGGCCCGGCATTTTTATGTCTGTAAGCACAACGCATGGCTGGATGTTTTTAAAGGTTTCAAGGGCTGTCTGGGCATCAGGGGCCGTTTGCACGCAAAAGCCCTCGTCAGCAAGAATTGAGGAGAGAACCTTTCTTATGCCTGGCTCGTCATCCACAAGAAGGATGTTTTTGATCGTATTTTTGGCAACAGAGAAATTCACGAATCAATAGCTTTCTGGGCAGGGAAGGAAAGGGTGAAAACCGCGCCCCCCTGCGGGGAGTTGGCAGCCCTTATTTCGCCGCCGCAATCTGTAACAATGCCATAGGTTATGGAAAGGCCAAGCCCTGTTCCCTCACCCACCCTCTTGGTGGTGAAAAAAGGCTCAAAAAGCCTGTCCATCACCAATGGCTCAATGCCTTTTCCAGTATCGCCCACCTGTGCAATAACCTTTCCGTCTGCAAGTTTTGTGGAAAGGTAAATTATACGCCTTGCATTTTCCTGGGGTTTTCCGGCGGCAAAATTTTCATCAATGGCGTCTCTGGCGTTGATGAGCAGGTTTATGAAAACCTGCTCCAGGCGGCCTGCATCACCCAGGATTGGAGGAAGGCCTTCTTCAAGGCTCCATTCAACGGAAATGTTGCGCAGTTCAAGCTGACGGCGGAAAAACTCATGCGCTCTGACCATTATGTTATTAAGGTCAACAGGCGAAAGATCCATTTCCGGTTTTCTGCCAAACTCGCGCATGTGGTTTATTATGCGCGTTGCCCTGTCCACATGGGTGTCTATTTCACCGGCCATGTCTGCAAGCATATCCATGTCCGGGGCTGCATTCTCCTGCACGGCCTTGTCAATTTTGCGCACAATGAAGCTGGATGCGGATTTGATAACGGTAAGCGGCTGGTTGAGTTCGTGGGCGACCCCTGTGGCCATTTCTCCCAATGTGGCCATTTTGCCTGCATGGATGAGCTGCTGCTCGGCTGCCAGACGCGCCGTTATGTCGCTCGCTGTCACAAGAAGAACATCACCTCCGGGGAACTTGCCGGGCGAGATGCGTATGTCTGCAAAAAGGCGGCGGCCGTCCTTTGCTATCTGGCGCACCCTGTTGATAAGGGGGACTGACAATATAAGGCCTTTTATCCTCTCCTTTTCATCATCGCAGAAAAGATTTAAAAAATTGCTGCCCACAAGCTCGCTTTTTTCATATCCGTAGATTTTGCGGGCAGCATCGTTGCAGTCGGTTATTTCAAGGGTGTTGCGATCCAACACAAACACGGCGTTGGGGATGTTATTGAATATGGCGAAGTATATTTTCTCGGTCTGCTCAAGCTGCCTCTGCAATTGGCGGATGCCGCTTATGTCAAGACTCATCTCCATTGCAGCCACAACATTGCCTGCGTCATCTGTGAGGGGTGCGGTGCGCACCAGCCAGTGGCGGACTGTGCCGTCCTTGTCAAGGCCCATTTCCTCGCTGTGGTGGGTGCGGCCATCTTCAAAGGTGCGGGCCACAGGGCAGTCCGGGCATTTGGATGACCGGCCCTTGTAGGCATGATAGCAGTAGTCTCCTGATTTGGGGTCAAACTGCCGGGCAAATTCGCGATTGTAGCCTATGAGCCGAAAGCGCCGGTCCTGAACTGTTATTATGCACGGCACGGTTTCAAAAAGCTGCTGGTATTCATCCCTCTGGCGGTTAAGCTCCCGCTGTTTGGCGTAAATTTCCCGGCCCATGCGGCTCACGGCCACGGCAAGCCTGCCAAGCTCATCATTCTGGCTCACATCTGCCCCGGCAAGGTAGTTGCCCCTTTCAAAGCGCCTTGTGGCACGCATGAGCGCATTGACCGGGCGGTTTACCACCTTTAAAATCATAAGGATTATTGCCCCGGAGGTGAGCAGGAGAATGGCTGCGGAAAAAACCAGGGTATTCCGGGTGAAGGATGCCAGATCCTCGCTGGCGTGGGCGGGGTCTGCGCCTATGGCCAGGGCTGCGGCATTGATATACTGGCTGCTGTAAAGTATGGTAAAGGCAGTCCAGGCCACAAGCCCCAGAAACAGGGGTATGCTCACAATGGCAAACAGCTTGAAAGCCAGGCGGCCCCTAAAAAACTCGATAAACCGGATCATGACAAAGCCTTTTTGCTTGGGTTCAGCCAGCAGAATACAACAAGGGGCAACAAGTCGCAAGACGGATGCAACACTTGTGCAACAGTAGTCCGAGCGGGAAGGGTGTCAGGTTTTTTTTGGGGGGTTGCAAAATATGCTGCGATATTTTTGAATCCTTTTAGCAAATATGAGGTTTTGCTTTTGGCTTATAAAGTTTCTTCAATTTTTGCAGGGGGGTTGCATTCTCCCCGGCAAAAAAAATCAAAAGGGGTTGACCGTGAAAGAGCTTAAATCGCCTGTGGATGTTCTCAAAATTGTTGACAAGTCCAACTGCCGCAAATGCGGAGAACCAACCTGCCTGGCATTTGCCACTGCGGTGATAAATGGCAGGAGAACCCTTGACGAATGCCCGGCCATTCCAAAGGAAGAGCTTGCTCAATACAGCGTAAAAGGTCGGCGCGGCGCGGATATGGACAGGGATCAGAAGCAGTTTCTCGATCTGTTGAAAAACCGCATTCAGCAGACTGACCTTGAGCAGACGGCTGGCCGCATAGGGGCATCCTATGTCAATGGAAAGCTCACGGTTCCTGTTTGCGGCAAGCTTGTGAGCGTTGACGGGCAGGGCAACCTGTATTCGGAAATCCACCTGCATATGTGGCTGGCTGTTCCGCTTTTAAGCTACATACTCGACTGCCAGGGCGTGCCTCTTTCCGGACAATGGGTTTCATTTCGGGAGTTTTCCAAGGGTATGGAGTGGTATGGGCTTTTCCACAAGGTTTGCGAAGAATCCATGCGCAAGGTTGCAGACAGCTACCCGGAGCTTTTTGATGACATGATGGATCTTTTCGGGGGTCGCAAGGCCCAGGACTTCCATCAGTCCGACATTGCCGTTACTCTCTATCCGCTTCCCCTTGTGCCTGTGCGCATCTGCTACTGGAAGCCCGGTGATGGCATGGATTCATCCCTGAATGTGTTTTTCGACTCCACAGCGGAGAAAAATCTGCCCGTGGAATCAATATATGCCCTTGCCGCAGGCCTTGCGCGGATGTTTGAGAAAATAGCCCTGCGCCACGGTGTTGTTGTGAGCTGAAAAGGCTGCTTTTTGCCTTTTGGAGGAAATAAAAAAAACGGGGAAAAGCCTTTTAAAAGGCCTTTCCCCGCACTTTTTTCAAAAGCTGGTTTTGCTACCAGTAAATTTTAAACCCGGAGGAAATGACCCAGGCGTCCAGAGTAAGGGGGTCGGGGTTTGGAATGTTTTCCTCTTCCGTGCGGTTTGCAGCATAGCGGATGTCCAGAGAAAGGGCCGTATTGGGCATGAGAAGCTCGTCAAGCAGGTAATCCGCCCCAAAGCAAAGGTGCCACCCGTAGTTGTCCTTTATGGATGTGTCTTGAAGGGGTGTAAAAAAATGCTTGAAGTAATTCAAATAGTAGCCGCCGCCGCCGCCCAGGTAGGGCATGAAGTAATCCCCCAGGGTGGGCTGAAAGCGCAGCGAAAGCAGAATGGGCGTCTGATGAAGGTCGCCCACCTCCCGGTCATTTATGGTGAGCTTGGTGCGCACATGCTCAACATCCAAAACCAGGGCAAAGTTGTTTATGGGAAAATAGCTGGCGCTGGCGGCAAAGCCAAAAGCCGGATCAGCCCCCAGCTCGGCCTGGCCGCCAAAGGCTCCTTCATCGCCCTTGTATTGCCAGTAACCGGCGCGCAGGCCCAGGCTTGTCATGCCTGCTTCACCGGCCAGGGCCAGGCCCGGTACTACAACCATTATTGCGGCCAACAGCAAGGCTGCGGAAAGGCGCTTCATTTATAGCCCTCCTTTTTTTCCCGGCAGGAAGAGTTCCCAATGGAGGCAATTGCTCCATGCCTGTTTAAATTATCTGTTTATTATAGCCGGGCGCGTAATGCTTGGCAAGAAGGATTTTGCAAAAAGCCTTCAGGGTTTTTGGGGAAAGACCGCGTCCGGCTCGATTCTCATTTCCACGCTGGTTACATCCTTTAAGGCCTGGGGCATCTGGATGACAATAAAATGATCCATCTCCGAAAAATAGCCCCTTGTTTCCATGAGAACCCAGTATTCCCGTGTTTTATTGTAGTCCTTTACAAAAAGGTGGGTTATCCATTTTGAAAAGGGCAGGCCAAAACCCTGGGACTCGAAGCGGAGCCTCGCAAGCTCAATGGGTAGATAACTTACTGTTACCCTGGATGGCTCCACATTGGTTACAAGGATCAGCTTTTCGGTGCCGGTGACAAGGTAAATGGGCACATGAAGGGCCTCGTAAACCGGCCTGCGGGTGAGAAAGAAAAGGGTCATAAGCCCTGCCAGTATGACAAAGGCAATAACAAGCCTTCTTTTGCCGGGCGTTTTTTTGGCAGAAAGGCTTTTATCTGTGCTGTCCGCATCTTCCGGGCCAGATTGCACTGCCGCCGGAATGCCTGGCGGCTTGGCACCCTGTTCCTCGTGAGCGGGAATTCGTAGCACAAAATAGTACAGGCCCTGGGCTGAAAGCAGAATCACCCCCAAAGACCAAAGGGCATCGCTTGTAAAATGCGCCCCCTGAACCACCCTTGCCGCACTCAAAAAGCCCCCCCATACAAGGCCGCCGCAAAGCCCTGCCCAGGCAATGGCCGGGCTTTTTCTTCTTACAAACCAGAGCGAGACAAACACAAAGCCCATGGTGCAATGCCCGCAGGGAAAGGAAGTGCCCCTGCCCGGAACGCCCGGCGAAAGGGGGGAGCGGTATTCCCACGCTCCGTCAAAAATCTGGGTCTGAACAGGCCTGGGCCTGCCCCAGTAAGGCTTCAAAAACCCGTTGACCACAATTCCGCCGCCAACAACAATGGTCAGCAGCACAAGAAGCGCGTATCGCCGCCAGGGTGCAATGCGCGGGTAGGAAAGGGAGAATATCCAAACCCCCAGGGCGCCTAAACCAAGCAAAAGGCCGGGAATTGTCCCGAACTTGTAAAGGCTTATCCAGGGTTGTTTTGCATACAGGCTCCACCCGCCTTGGGCATCATAAAAAAGGCCCGAAATTTTTGCATCCGCCCCCAAAAACTCCATGACAAGGCTGATGGCAACAAGGCAGACAAGGGTAAGCCCCATGACAGCAAGGCCCCGCACAAAAAAACGGGAGGATTTGGGGCGATCTTCCATGTTATAAGCCTATGCCTTGCCCGAAGCTTCCATGAGGTTCATCCAGTGATGGAGTATGGCTGCATGGGCTGTCTCGGCCTCGCCATAGGTTGGGGCTGGCACAAAAAAGTTGAGCGAGCCAAGCCCTCTTATGGCGTTATCAGGCTTCATGGCCGAAAGGGTTACAACCCGCCCTTTAAGCGCTATGGCGGTTTCAACAGCTTTCACCACATTGGGGGAGTTGCCGGATGAGCTTATGGCAATGAGCATGTCCGAAGGCTGCATCCACCATTCTATTGGCTCTGAAAAAACCCTGTCAAAGGACAGATCATTGCCTATTGCGGTTATCAGCGAGGGGTCTGTAAGGACATGGGAGCGGATATGGCCGTTTTTTGCAACATCTGCTGCAAAGTGGCTGGCCATGCTTGCAGATGCCCCGTTGCCGCAGAAAAACAGGCAGCGCTCTGCATTGCGTATTTCATCGCACCAGGCCTGCCACAGGGCAAAGCCCTCATTATGGGACAGGGGGCCGCTGCCTGCTGCATTCACCTCCAGGCTTTTCAAAAGCCTGGAAATTTTTTGACCAAACTGCTCCCAGGAATCTGTTTGCATGTTTATTGCCTTTTTATCCGCTCAAGGTTGATTGGCGCGCCTATTCTTCAAAGCCCATCCATGTTGTTATTTTTTCCGGCGGCACCCTGTCTGTTTCCACGGCATTGGCGGCAAAGGCCGGGTCGGGCCAGCCTATGGCAATGGCAATCAAAATGTTCTTGTCTTGCGGAAACCCTGCCACTTGGCGCAGTACGCCCGGATACATCACCCCCTGGTCCTCAATGCATGTTCCCAGGCCCTTTTCAGCAGCCAGCAGGCAGATGTTCTGCATCACAGCGCCAATGTCTATCAGCGGCCCTGCATTGGAAAGGGATTTGTCTGCAAGGATGAAAATGGCCGCAGGCGCGTCAAAATAGCGAAAGCCAAGCTCCATCCAGGCATCGCGCCCCGGTTTGTCATTGCGCTCAATGCCCATAAGCGAAAACAGCTCCTTGGCAAGGTCCACCTGACGCTGGCGGAAGACAGATTCCTTTGGCCAGCCAAACCAGGGATGCTCCGGAGCGGGCATTTCCATGGCGCGAAGCCGCTTGACATTCTCTTGGCCAATTTGCTCAAGCATTTTTCCTGCCACCACAATAAATTCCCAGGGCTGGGTATTGTTGGCGGAAGGGGCGCGCACGGCATTTTTGAGAATATCCTCAATCAGGGTCTTTTCCACCGGATCAGGCAGATAGCCCCGGATGCTTTTTCTTTTGTGAAGAGCGGCAACAAGCTCCATTTTTGCTCCTTTATTCATCCAAAATTTTGGGTTTTTTTTGTTGGAAATATGACTTGGCTGTCGCGTCCTGGGGGTCCAGCAAAAGAATAGCCGAATACACATTGTCGGATTTTTCAATATTTGGCAAGAGCCGGTATGCAAGGGCAAGATTGTGCAGAACTGCTTTGTCTGTGGGCGCTGCTTGAGCTGCCTGTTCAAACCAGAAGGCCGCCCCCTGAATATCGCCTGTCTGCGCATGGGCCATTGCCAGGTTGTTTAAAATGGAAGCTGATTTTATGTGCGGATTTTTGTTGATGAAATCCAAAAGAACTTCGGCTGCTTTTACGGGCTTTCCTGTCTCAAAATACAAAAGGGCAAGGTTGTTTGCAGCAGCAGCATAATCCGGACGAATTTCAAGGGATTGGGAATAATGGAGCCAAGCCTCATCATAATTGCCGGCTTCCACAAGGGCCATTGCCAGCCGGTTATGGGCAAACCAGTTGTTTTCTGTAACATTCACCGCATGGGAATACAGACTGATGCGGTTTTGCCATACAGCAGCCTGCATTGCCCCGGCTGTGCCGGCTGCCGCAACAAGAATCGCAGCCCCTAAAGCAACGGCCTTTTTGGGTGCGGCAAGCCTTTGGGCCAGGCCTTCCCCGCCCCATACGATTATCCATAACAGACCGGGCAGGGCCAGATAGGCAAATCTGTCGGCCATTGCCTGCGCTCCGGTTTGAACAAGCCCCAAAGCCGGGCCTGTTACCGCCACAAACCATATTCCGCCTGCCAGAATATAAGGGTGGGTGCGGCGAAGCCCCACAGCCGCAACAAGGGCTGCTGATATGAGAAACGCAGCCAGGGCGACAGCAAAAGGTGAAAGCTCTTCGCCCGGATGCGGATAGAAAATGGCAAGGTCAACAGGCCAGAAAAGCTTTTTTATGTAAAGGCAGAGGCTGACAAGGGCATTTCCGGCCTTTAGGCAGAAATCAAGGCCGGTTTGAATGGCGGTAAAATCCCCCTTGGTTTTAAGGGTTATAAGCGCAAAGATTGCAGCTATTGCCAGCATGGGCAGCTTTTCTGTGATGCACAGGCCAATAGGCCTTGAATGGCCAAGGTGCGCGGCCCAGTAATCAACTGCAAAAAGCGCCAGGGGAAAGGCCACGGCCACAGGCTTGGAAAGGCAGGCCAGCACAAAGAAGGCAAGCATAAAAACCTGTTTTATTGCGCCGGGCTTTGTGGCATTGTGCGCCCAGGCCCAAAAACCGGCCATCCAGAAAAATCCGCAGAGCACATCCTTTCGGGAGGAGATCCAGACCACAGGCTCTGCCACAAGGGGATGAACAGCAAACAGAATTGCAACCAGGGCGCTTTTCCAGCGGGCCTTTGTAAGGGTATCCAGAGCCAGAAAAAGCAAAATGGCGGCTAAAGCGTGCAGAAAAATGTTTGTGGCGCGGAACCCGGCGGGATTATTGCCCCAAAGGGAGTAATCCGCCATGTAGGAAAGCCATACAGCAGGAATGAAATAGCCTGCATGGGTCGAAAATGCGGCCTTTATGGAGCCAGCGGAAAAACCTTTTTGAACAATGGGGTTTTCCGTTACAAACAGAGGGTCGTCAAAACGCAGGAAACCATAATTTATTGTCTGCCCGAAAACCGCAATGCAGCAAAGGGCAATGAAGAGAATTATCAAAACGCGGGCAGGCTTTGTAAAATGCTTGGAGAGCAGAATCATTGTTGCCCTGCCCGAAATGGATTCACAATGGATTGGCAATGGCCAGGATAAAATGGGCGGTCTGTTTTGCAGCCTTTAAAGGCCCGCACCTGCCTTTTGCCGTTTGGCTTATTCTTTTGCCAGCCTTTGGGAAACCTGGTCTGCGGCCTTGTCGGTCCAGAGCATGAGGCGTTTGACCTGATCCGTGTGCCTGGAATCTTTTTTGAGATTGAGAAAATAGGTGCTTCGCGCCCTTATTTCCCGCAGGCTTACCAGGTCGTTGCGCTCGCCCAGGCGGGCAAAAGCCCGCACCAGAACCTGGAGAATCTGCAAAATCCACTGCATTTGGTTTGTGCTTTCAGGCAGCTCGTAGATGCCTGATTCCGGGTCGCCGAATTCCCTTAATCCGCTTCTTAAAATGGCTTTTCCCGTAATTCCACCCACAAGGGCAAAGAGCATGTAAACCTCCCGCTCAAGGGTAAGCAGATAGCGCATGGGAAGCTGCTTGGCCCAGGGGGCGTTGTCCAGCCCGTCCCGAACAAGCCGGTGTATGTAGCGGAACTTCAGAAAATACTGCTCTTTTTCCCTATCAATAAGGTCCCTTGCATATTCCACGGCATCCGGATTTATGCCGTTTACAACCTGAATGACCTCTTCGGGGGTCATCTCAATGTCCTGGTGCAGCTCCTTGTTGAATGTGCGCAGAAGAACATTGCAGAGCATCAGGGCGTTTCTGTCGGAAAAGGTGACAGATTCCGGGTCATGGGCAAAGTCTGTGAGCAGGGTGTAAAGGGCCAATGAAGGCCCGCTCATCCTGTCTATGAGCACTTTGAGGGAGTTAAGAAAGCCTATGCGCTCGCTCTTGTGCATATGCTCCTTTAAAAAATGCCACAGAAACTCAAAGACCTTTTCCTCGTGGTTGCAAAAGGCGGGAATGCGCTTTTCAAAGGCTCCGCGCAAAAAATGCCCTTCAGAATCAAAGCAGCTTTTCAAAAGCCCTATAAGCTCCTGGGCTGCTGCGGGGGTAACGCCAAAATCCCTTGCAATGATGTCGTAATCACGGGCGGAAAAATCAATAACATCCCGGAGCATGGATTTTACCCGGCCCTTGGTTATGGTGCGATCCTTGAAAAAGGCCAGCCTCTCAAGAATTTGGGAATCAGCCCTGCTTGAAGCGGTCTCATCTTCTCCTATGCGTGCGGAAACGCTGCCCGGCAAAATATCCAGAGCGCCTATGACATCGTCCTTCACCATGTCCAGGCGGGCTTCCATGACTTCCACAATGTGCTCGACCATGGAGTCGCCCAGGGCTGGGTCAGGCGCATTTTTGCCGATATATTCCACAAGCCTGGAGGCCAGGCCCACCCGGTCAACAATCTGGAAGGGGGTTATATAGCGGAAGTCTGTTGCATAAAGGGCGTCCAGCAGCCGGGCGCATTCCTGGGAGCTGCTTCCGAAAAGCCCTGCCGCCATTCTGGCTATTTTGACCTCGTCAGCCAGCACGGGGTCGTCCTCGTGGGGTACAAGTAGCCACTTTAAGTTGTTTATCTCAACCGGAGGCCGAATAAGGGCGCCCTTTAGCTTCTTGAAGGCAAAAACAGCTTCATAGACGCTGGTGCATTCATCCAAGGCCGCACCTGCATCGGGCTTCTTCATCACAGGGGCAATGCGCTCTACAAGTGAGGCCACGGCCTGGGGATTTTGCTTGTTGATGACCGCAAGGCTTGCCAGGTTGGGGTCAGGCTCGCCGTAGCTGTTTAGAATAAAGGGCAGATCCGTGTCCCGCAAGGATGCGTTGAGACCCTGCGCCTTTTGCACGCCAAGCATTTTAAAATGCGCGCCAAGGGCTGTGAGGCAGCGGTGGGTAATCTGCCAGGAATTTGCATCTCCATCTGCCAGACGAAAATAAATGGAGTTTATGCCAAGCTCTCTAAAGGTGTCAAAGGCTGTGACTATCTGCTGGGGAAACTCCGATGCAGTGATACCAAGCCGCCTGCACGCGGAGCGTACCTGGGGCAGATCCATGTGGATTGGGCCAAAGCTCACAACAAAATCATAGGCCAGCGAGGCCCGGCCTTCGCCGGGAATGCCCCTTCCCTGGTGGGAGATGAGGATTCTTCCGTTGGATTCGGTCATTTTGTGGAGCTTGGAGACGGCATCGTCAATCAGCTTGAGGGATTCATCGGTCTGGCGTAGTTGTCCCTTGCTCCATGATTCAAAAAAGGAGGCTATCTCACGGGTAAAAATTATCAAAAGCACACGCCAGGGGTCAAGCCTCCTGTCCCTGTCGTGCAGGGTTTCAGTAAGGCCCGTCAAATCATAGCGCGAGTCTCTATAAACCGTATCCGTGCCGCCAAGTTCCTTGAACAGGGCTTCAGCAGCATCATCTAAAATAAGTTCGTTTCCCACAATACCTCCAGCCTGGAATAACTCCTGTCAGGCTGTTTCAAAAAAATAGGGCGCAAAGCCCGGCGCTCTTCAAAGCGCCTTAAACAAGGGTTTGTCCGTAACCCCGCACAAACAGGCCGACAGGGGCGGTTTTATCTCCGCAAATACCAGCCATTTAAAATAAGGCTTTTTGAGGCAATTGCAACTCAATGCAACCTTGCGGGCGTTTTACCTATACAATTATGCGCCGCTTGAGGATTTTCACGGCTTCATCAGCAGTGTCCACAACCCTGATGATGTCCATGTCGTCAGGTGAAATGCGCCCGCGGTCACGCAGATTCTTTTCTATCCAATCCAAAAGCCCCTGCCAGTATTGCCTGCCCACCAGAATAACGGGGAATGGTCTTAGTCGCTTTGTCTGGATAAGGGTTACTGCCTCAAAAAGTTCATCAAGTGTGCCAAACCCTCCCGGCATGACAATGTAGGCCAGGGCGTATTTCACAAACATAACCTTGCGTATAAAAAAATAGTGGAATTCTATTTGCACATTGGCAAATGGGTTGGGCTTCTGCTCAAAGGGAAGCTTGATGTTCATGCCCACAGATTTGCCGCCCGCCTCTGTTGCCCCCTTGTTGGCTGCGGCCATTATGCCGCCGCCGCCGCCTGTTATCACGGCAAACCCGGCCTTTACGCACAGGCTTGCAATTTCCTCGGCAATGGCCGGATAGGGGCAGTCTTTCACATCACGCGCAGAGCCGAAAATGCTCACCGCAGGTCCCACCTCATGCAGGGTTTCAATGCCGTCAACAAACTCGCCCATTATTTTGAACAAGCGCCACGATTCCCTGCTTGACAGGGAGTCCACAAGATATTGCTTTTCCATATTGGACTTTCCAAAAAGCGGTTAACAAGGTTTTCAAGCAAGCAGTCTTTCAAGAGGCCTTTTTCAAGCAGGCCGATTCATTTTTCAATTACTACCATAAGTTGGTGCATATCCGCAACTCCGGCCTGCGCCAGGGGCCTAAAAATAGCAGGGCCATTTTTATTTTGGATTGTGTAAAAAAACAAAAAATGGAGCCTTTCCAAAGAAAGCACTTGTAAAAACGGCTTTTTGGGGTCTATATTTTTTAATTCAAATACCGCTTGCAAAAGAGCCTGCTGCGGAATATTGGGAAAATAAAGGCCCTGTCAGCTATTGATACCGCTTCCAACAGGGCGCTGCTGGCGGAAGCCTGGCTTACTGCACCAACAAGGGGATGAGCCATGATTGAGGGCGGTTCTCCGGTTTTCATGGGCCGGATTGATGGCTTGTTGGCCCAGGTTGTGGCAAAAGGCAGCGATGTTTTGGACGCAATTGAAGGCTTTTGCGCTGTCAACAGCATAGATCTTGCCTTTGTGCAGGTTACAGGCAGGCTTGAGGCGGCGGTTCTGGGTACTTACGACCAGGGCCAGAGTGTTTTTGCCGTGGAGCAGTACAGGGAAGATTTGGAGATATTATCCTTTTCGGGCATTTTTGCCCAGGCAGATGGCAGGCCCCATGCGGATTTGACCGCAGCCCTTGCCCGCAAGGATGCAGGCGTTATCGGCGGCAGGGTATTTGGCGGCACTTTGGCCCATGATGCCCTGTTTTTTGTCAGCGCAGTCTCAAAAAGTTCGTTCCGGCTGCAATATAATGAAATGACCGGCCTTTTGGGGCCGGTGCTGGAATAGGTTTTTTACTCTTGCGGGCATCGTTTGCGGCCCGGCATCTATTAACCGGAAAACGGCAATTTTGGCAGGCGTTTTCACAAGCCGCAGCAAGGAGAGCAAAAGGATGCAACAGATACAAGTCACCAGGGTACAGTCGCTAAAAACCCATCCTGCGGAAGACAAGCTTGGTTTTGGCACCATTTTCACGGATCATATGTTTATGATGGATCATTTGCCCAAGCAGGGCTGGGTAAACCCGCGCATCGAGCCTTTTGGCCCCATATCCATGCTGCCCTCCACATCGGTTCTGCATTATGCCCAGGCCGTGTTCGAGGGACTCAAGGCCTATCGCACGGCCAGCGGCTCCGTGCAGCTTTTCCGCCCCCGCGACAACATGGCCCGGCTCAACAAAAGCTGCAAGCTCCTTTGCATTCCGCCCATAGACGAAGCCTTTGCCCTGAATGCCTTAAAAGAGCTTGTGAAGCTGGAAAAGGCCTGGGTTCCGGGTGCGGATGGCACATCCTTGTATATCCGGCCAGCCATCATTGCAATGGATCAGTACATCGGCGTTAAGGCTGCGGACAATTACCTTTTTTTCATCATCCTTTCGCCTGTGGGGGCTTATTACAAGGAAGGCCTCAACCCGGTAAAAATCTGGGTTTCCGAAGACAGGGTGCGCGCGGTACGCGGCGGCGTGGGCGAGGCCAAGACAGCGGGCAACTATGCTGCAAGCCTTCTGGCAGGCAAAAGGGCGGCAGAAGCCGGCTACACCCAGGTTCTGTGGCTCGATGGCGTGGAGCGCAGATTTGTCGAGGAAGTCGGGTCCATGAACATCTGTTTTGTCATTGATGGCAAACTTGTTACACCGGCTTTGCAGGGCAGCATTCTGCCTGGCATCACCCGCGATTCGGTACTTAAGCTTGCCCGCCATTGGGGCATTCCGGTTGAGGAGCGCAAGGTCTCCATTGACGAGCTTTTTGAGGCCGATGCTGCCGGAAAGCTTGAGGAGTGCTTCGGTACCGGCACGGCTGCTGTTGTCAGCCCCGTGGGCGAGCTTAAGTTTCAGGACAAGATAATGAAGATAACAAACGGCAAAATTGGCCAGATGACAATGAAGTTCTACAATGCGCTCACCGACATCCAGTATGGCCGCTCGCCGGACCCCTTTGGATGGATTGAACCAATAGAGTAAGCGGTTTTACTGCGTATTTCAAAGCCGGGGAAAGGGTTTGGCGCAATTTGCCCGCCTTTTC
>JASEHB010000428.1 GCA_030018745.1 Desulfatibacillaceae bacterium
CTGAATCATAATTTACAAGACCCACGCCTATAACAGAGCCATCCTGTTTGCGGCATTCCACGGCCGCGCCCACGGGAAAGACCCCCTCCACCCGCACAATACCTATTGGCAGAAGGCTTTTTCCCTGCTTTTCAATGGCCCGCGCTGCACCGTCATCAACAATGAGCGCACCCTGGGGCTTTAAGGCATAGGCAATCCAGCATTTTTTGCTGGGCAGGCGCTTTGTTGAAGGCGCAAAAAAAGTGCCTGTGCACTGGCCGTCAAACAGGGCGGCAAGCACACCGGGCTGTTTGCCGTTTGCCACCACTGCGCCAATGCCTGCCTCGGAAACCTTTTTGGCTGCTGCAACCTTGGATGCCATGCCACCTGTGCCAACAGCCCCAGGAGAGGCGCAGGCCATGGACTCGATTGCCTGGGTCACTTTCTCCACAAAGTCCAGCCGCCGGGAGTTTGTGTCTGTGCGCGGGTCTCCGGTATAAAGGCCGTCAATATCTGTGAGGTTTATCATTATGTCTGCATCAAGCAGATGCGCCACCATTGCAGCCAGATTGTCGTTGTCCCCGAATTTTAACTCATCCACGGCAACCGTGTCGTTTTCATTTATGATGGGCAGAATGCCCCAGCCAAGAAGCGTTTTTAATGTGTTTCTGGCATTCAAGTAATGAATGCGGTCGCACAGATCAAAGCGGGTTAGCAGAATCTGGGCCACCTTCTGCCCGTGCTCCTCAAAGGCCTTTTCATACTGGCGCATGAGTCGGCTCTGGCCTATGGCTGCAACCGCCTGCTTTTCCCGAATTGTGGAGGGCCTTTTTTTAAGGCCCATGCGCCGCATACCTGCGGCCACAGCGCCCGAAGACACAAGAATAACCTGGCGGCCCGAAGCTGTCAGGCCAAAAATATCGGCGGCAAGGCTTTTTATGATGGAAAGATTCAGCCCGTCAGTTGCGGTCAGCACGCCGCTGCCCACCTTTACGACAACGCTTTTCATGCTGTCAAAAAAGGCGCGGCGCTGAACCTGGCTCATTTCCGGCGCAAGGCTTAATGAAAGTTGGTTTTTTTTTGCGCTCATGGCAGCTTAAGGTTCCTGCTCCGGGGGATTGTTCAAAATGGCGGCCAGCCGCTCTACAAGCTCATTGACCCCCTGGCCCGTTGCCCCGCTTATGCGAAGAGTTGGCCCGCCAAAGGCCTTTTCAAACATTGTAGCGCCCTGGGGGGCGTTTTCAAGGTCTATTTTGTTCAGGCACACAATAACCGGCTTTTGGGCAAGCTTTGGGTTGTATGCCACAAGCTCGTTCTGCACAGTTTCATAGGGCGCAAGCGGGTTATCTGCGGGAATTTGGGCGGCATCCAGAAGATGCACCAGGACGCTGGTGCGCTCAATGTGGCGCAAAAAGCGGATGCCAAGCCCTGCGCCCTCGTGCGCGCCCTCAATGAGGCCGGGGATATCCGCCACCACAAAGGGTTCACAATGAGGCGGGCTAACAACGCCCAGATTGGGCGTGAGAGTTGTGAAGGGATAGGCCCCGATCTTGGGCCTTGCGCTGCTCATGGCGGCTATGAGGGTGGATTTTCCTGCATTGGGCAGGCCCACAAGGCCCACATCTGCAAGGAGCTTCAATTCCAGCTTGAGGTTTTTGGATTCGCCTGGCTCGCCGGGCTGTGCATACCTGGGCGCCCGGTTGGTGGATGTGCTAAAGCGCCTGTTGCCTCTGCCGCCCCTGCCCCCGCTGGCAGCGACCCACAAGGCGTTTTCCTCTGTTAGGTCTGCCAGAACTTCGTTGGTTTGGGCGTCTTTTACAACGGTTCCAGGCGGAACATCAATTATGCAGGGTGCGCCGTCTCTGCCTGTTTTCTGGGCGCCTTTGCCGTGCTCGCCGTTTGGGGCAAAAAACCTGTGCTTGAAGCGGAAATGTTGCAGGGTGCGCCTGCCGCCCACCTTCAGGACAACATCGCCGCCTCGGCCTCCATCCCCGCCGTCAGGACCGCCTTTAGGCTCGAACTTTTCGCGCCGGAAGCTGACGCAACCCTTGCCGCCGTTTCCGGACTGCACAAAAAGCACGGCTTCGTCTATGAATTTGAATCCGGATATACGCTCACCTTTTGCCGGTTGCGGTCATATCTTTCATATGCAACCCGGCCATCCACCTTGGCAAAAAGGGTGTAGTCCCTTCCAAGGCCGACATTCTCGCCAGGATGGAACACGGTGCCAAGCTGGCGCACAAGAATATTGCCCGCCCTGACAATCTCGCCGCCAAAGCACTTCACGCCCCGGCGCTGCCCGTTGGAATCCCTGCCGTTTCTGGAGCTTCCGCCCGCTTTTTTATGTGCCATGACCCTTTAAACTCCCCATGCGCTTTAAGGCGCGCATTTCACGGCCTTATGCGGCCTGAATTTTGTCTATCCGCAAAGCTGTGTAAGGCTGGCGGTGTCCCCGCTTGTTGCGGTAGCCCTTGCGGCGCTTGAACTTGAACACCAGAACCTTTTTTGCCTTGGCCTGCTCCACAATGGTGGCACTCACAGTGACATTGTCCACCGCAGGCTGGCCCACGCTTATGTTTTGGCCGTCAGAAAACAAAAAAACAGAGTCAATCTGCACGGCCTGGCCAAGCTCACCTGGCAGCTTCTCCACCCGGAGAATCTGGCCCTCTTCCACCCTGTACTGTTTTCCGCCGGTGTTGATTACCGCATACATTGGTTCTTCCTCCTCAAATTTTTTATCGCAGGCCTCTTTTGAGCCGGCAAGCAAACAACCTTTCTATAGTGGAGCAAGGCCGATGTCAATTATAAAATAGAAAGCCAACTCATTTTTTTATGCCAGGAGTGGTAATTTTTTTAAGGCTGTTTGGCAAACAGGCAGCCCAAAAAAAAGGTTGACCGGCAAAAGCTAAATCAGTATAGAAAGAGCCTGCCCGCCGTAGCTGCTTTAATGCCGCGGGCCGACAATAGTAAAGGGCGATTAACTCAGCGGGAGAGTGCTACCTTCACACGGTAGAAGTCGCAGGTTCAAATCCTGCATCGCCCACCAC
>JASEHB010000429.1 GCA_030018745.1 Desulfatibacillaceae bacterium
ATCTTCATCGAAAATACAGGCTGTTTTCAATCGGAATTATTCTAAAGTGACAAAACTTTTCATGAATTATAAGGGTTTAAAAAAGTTTTGTCGCGCTGCATCCGGGGCAGCCTTGACGCGGCCCTCCAATAAAAAAAAATTCCTGCTGCTGATTCATCAAATGCCTGCCCAAAAGCCGCTTTTAACTTTTTGGCTATGGCTCCTGCTTTTGGGAGGATTCCAAAATCCTATCGTTCAGGGCAACAAAATGGTTTAAAATCTCCTGCATATGACTGGTTATGGCTTTGTCTGAAATGCGATCCATATTGCCTGCAAGCTCCTCAATGCGCTCTGCAAGCTGTTGGCCAAGTTGGGCCGCCAATTTTTGATTGACGGCCAGCTCCTGCCTTATATGCTCTGCCAGGGCCTCCATCTGCTCGCGAAGGGGCTTGGCCTCCATGATTATGTCATCTGCCAGAGGCTTCAGCTCATTGTAAAGGGATCTGGCCTTCATCAGCCCCAAAAGCTCCTCTGTGCGGCCCTGCAATGGCGCAAAATGGCTTTCAATGTCTTGTATGCTCCGGCTTTGCCGGGCCTGGGCATAGGTGAAAATCAAAAGCCCGATAAATATGAGCAGTATAAGGATTACCCAGCCGACTATGGCCACAGGGGGCGTTTTGCCCGGCGTCTGCGCGGTTGCGGGCAGGGTTTGGGGCTGGGATGACTTATCATCCTGCGGATTATCATCGCCTTGACTTGGCCTTCCACTTTCCCCTTGCGGGCTTTTTGCTGCAATTTCAGCCTGCCGGGCCTCTATAAGGGCGGCCAGGGCAAGCTGCCCGTCCGCTGGAAGCTTTTTCAGGGCGGCCTCCAGAGCCTGGCCATGCTCTCCGGCAGCAGCAACAAGTTTTATTGAGGAGCCTGTAAGCTCATATTCCATTGAGCCGGGCTGGGCTGCGCCTGTATGGCCTGTTTGCGCCAGGGCATCTTGCAGTTGGGCCAACTCGTTTTGCAGGGGGCGCTTTGCTGCTGCCTCGCGGGTTCTCACAAGGCTTGCCACAGCCTGCTGCTGCTCTGAATCCAGGCGGGAAAAGGTTTCCCGCAGGGCCTGGCGGGTGGAGCCGGGCACGGAATTCACAAGGCTCTCGGAGCCTGCCAAAAGCGGGTGAACAGCCGCCTGGGCAGCCCTTTGCCCGTGGAAATCAACCGCATTTGCCACAGCCGCCTGCTGCTCCTGGGGCAGAAGGGACAAGGCCTGTTGCAGGGCCGCACGCGCCTGGGCAGGCATATTGCTGATGAGGTTTTGGGATTCCTGGGTAAGCGGATAAACCGGCGGCTCCCTTTGAGGTTCCCACTGTAAAAAGGAATCCAGCACAGAATCGGGAATCCTGTGGCTGGAAAAATTGTCGTTTTCCACAGTATTGGAAAGGGTAAACCGCTGAAACCCGCTGGTATTGTTTTTTGTGATTTTGGCGATACGGAGCCTGCGCTCGCCCAAAGTCAGCGTAAGGGGTTGTTCCTGATTCTCAAAGAAGTCAAAAAGCGCCTTCCAGGTGGAGTTGGCCCAGTTGCCGTCCGGGCTTGCGCCCACAGCCCGCTGGAAATCCCTTGCCATCTGGCTGCCGCGGGCAAACTGCCCCCCCAGAATTGCATTGCGCATGGCGCTTTTATCCACGGAGTCCTGGGAGGGGTAAACAGAATTCCCCTCAACCTGATATTTTAAAAAGACGGCGCGGTTCCTGGCCTCAACGGTCAGGGGGTAATCCACAAAAGCAAGCACCAGAAACTGCCTGTTGGCATTCTGCTGGGGGCAGCACTCAAAGGAATAGCCCACAAGCCAGCCGTCAATTATCTGCGCGCTTGAAGGGGCCGGAAAGGCCAAAAGGCCAAAAATGGAGAGCAGCAAAAGCAGGGGAAGGAAAAAATGCCCCCCGGACAGGCCCCCCGGATGAATCCGGCGGCAAAAGGGCCTTGGGCCCAAAAAGAATAGCCTTTGGGGCTGGCGGACAACCCCTGGCCTTGCGGCAGACAAAATGCCCATCTTCAATTCCTTTTCGCCAAGCTTGAAGGGCTGGTTCATGACACAAGAAACAAGCCGCTTTTTTAAAAGCGGGCCAGGGCGCAAAAAAACCGCCCAAAGGAGAAAAACCCGGCAAGCCTTACGCTTTGCCCTTGACGGGCAGGCATGAGGCTTGCAGCCCCCAGGCTTTTGAAGGTTTTCCGGGTTTTTGCTATGACGAGCGGCGGTTGACCACCACCTTTGCCTTGCCAAGCACCTCGCCCGTGCTTTTCAGGCGATAGCCAATCTGATCCACAGAAGTGATCTGATTGGGAGCAATTAATTTATTGCTTATCTCATCAGCAGGCCAATGAAGCCTTTCATCAAAAAGGGCCTGTCCCGGCACAGGGGCAATGCGCTCCAGGCCTGCGAATTCCTCAATCCTTTTGAATACATCGTCCAGTTCTTCATCACTTTTGCGGCAATTTTCAGGCGCCTTTTTGTGCAGCTCATATATGCTGTTTCTGTTGTTGTAAATCAGCTCAAAAATTTCCTTCCTTGCAAATTGCTGGCGGATTTCCTCAAGGCTTAAAAGGCCCTCCTGGCTTTTATATTTCCGGGCTTCCTTCAGACGCGCTACCACCGTCTGCCAGCCATCCACAAAGGGATTGGGCAGATTGTCCAGGGGGTCTTTTTCTCCGTTGGCAGGCTCATTTTTAAAGGCCTGCTTTGCCTTTTTTACAAAGGATTTGCCAAGGGGATTCCGCGAGGTCTTAAGTTTATTGTCTGCAACTATTTTTGATGCTGTTTTTGCAAAGAGGCTCAAATGTTCGTGCCGCCTGGCAAACAAAGGATCAAGCAGTTTATAGATATCTTTCTCTATGTTCTTGTGGCTGAGATAGTCAAGCGGTAAAAGCTCGGATGCCAGGTTATAGGTGATCTCTGTCAGCCAGCTTTCCAGGCCATCGGGCGAATCATCATCGCCAAGGTCAAGGCATTTGCGAATCATCTCCCGCTCAATACCATCCC